>SGZK01000001.1:0-28589 GCA_004214195.1 Flavobacteriales bacterium
CCTTGGCGCTGGTGGAATTCCATCAAGATGGAATCTACCTATAGTTTTATTATCTTTTGCCATTGGTCTTTCACCCTGTAAAACATGAATTTCTACTGATGGTTGATTATCTGCAGCAGTTGAGAATACTTGTGATTTTTTTGATGGTATAGTGGTATTTGCCTCAATTAACTTGGTCATAACATCTCCCATTGTTGCTATTCCTAAGGACAAAGGAGTAACATCAAGCAATAAGACATCCTCAACATCCCCAGTCAGAACTCCCCCTTGAATTGCAGCTCCTATAGCAACAACTTCATCTGGGTTAACACCTTTAGATGGTTTTTTTCCAAATAATTTTTCTACTTCTTTCTGAATTATTGGAATTCTTGTAGAACCACCTACTAAAATTACCTCATCTATATCTGATTTAGACAAGCCAGAATCTTTCATTGCTTTTTTAACTGGTTCTAGAGATCTTTTTACTAATTCATCTGATAATTTTTCAAACTTAGCTCTTGTTAAAGATGTCACTATGTGTTTAGGACCAGATGATGTAGCAGTAACATAAGGTAAATTAATTTCAGTCTGAGTTGATGAGGACAATTCAATCTTTGCTTTTTCTGCTGCTTCTTTTAGTCTTTGAAGAGCCATAGGGTCTTCCCTTAAATCAATTTGTTCTGATTTTTTAAATTCCTC
Source organism: Flavobacteriales bacterium (assembly GCA_004214195.1). Taxonomy (GTDB): domain Bacteria; phylum Bacteroidota; class Bacteroidia; order Flavobacteriales; family Flavobacteriaceae; genus Marisimplicoccus. Next base: position 679 of record SGZK01000001.1, read on the forward strand.
AGCTAGAAGATCTATTATTACTTGATCAAAATCATCACCTCCTAAATGGGTGTCACCATTAGTAGCTAATACTTCAAATACACCATCTCCTAGCTCAAGTATTGATATATCAAAAGTACCACCTCCTAGATCATAAACAGCAATTTTTTTATCCTTTCCTCCTTTATCCATCCCATAGGCTAATGCAGCAGCAGTAGGCTCATTAATAATTCTTTCAACCTTTAATCCTGCAATTTCTCCAGCTTCTTTTGTAGCTTGTCTTTGAGAATCATTAAAATATGCTGGAACTGTAACTACAGCCTCAGACACACTCTGTCCAAGATAATCTTCTGCGGTTTTCTTCATTTTTTGAAGAACCATAGCAGACAATTCTTGAGGAGTATATAGCCTTCCATCTATATCCACCCTTGGAGTATTGTTATCTCCTTTTACAACTTTATAAGCAACAGTCTTAACTTCTTTAGAAGATTCAGTATACTTATTCCCCATAAATCTCTTAATTGATGAAATAGTTTTTGTTGGATTTGTTACAGCTTGTCTTTTAGCTGGATCTCCAACTTTGATTTCACCATCTTCAACAAAAGCTGTTACAGATGGTGTTGTTCTTTTTCCTTCAGCATTAGGTATAACAACAGGTTCACTTCCCTCCATAACAGATACACATGAATTTGTAGTTCCTAAATCTATTCCTATAATTTTACTCATAACTTTATATTTTTTAAATATTAATGACAAGCATTATGCCAATATTATAATAAATGACATTATGTCATGTTTGTCATTAATTTATTTGCATTACTTTTGTCAAAAAAACTAATGATTAGCCAATCAAAACACGACAGAGTAACAATAAAGCTGCTCGAGCAAATGAAAAGTGATGGTGAAAAAATATCAATGCTGACTGCATATGATTATAGTTTTGCGAAGATAATTGATAATGCAGGTATAGACATAATCTTGGTTGGTGACTCCGCTTCAAACGTTATGGCTGGACATGAGACTACTTTACCAATAACATTAGATCAAATGATTTATCATGCAAGCTCAGTTGTAAGAGCAGTAAAAAGAGCATTGGTTATTGTTGATCTTCCTTTTGGGACTTATCAGGCAGATCCTAAAGTAGCATTAAAGTCAGCAATAAGAATAATGAAAGAATCAGGTGCCCACGCTGTTAAATTAGAAGGTGGAAAGCTTGCTAAAGATTCTATTGAAAGAATCCTAAAAGCTGGGATTCCTGTTATGGGACACTTAGGATTAACTCCTCAGTCAATCTATAAGTTTGGAACCTACAATGTCAGAGCTAAAGAAGAAAAAGAAGCAAAAACATTAATAAACGACGCATTATTACTTGAAGAAATTGGATGTTTCTCACTAGTTCTTGAAAAAATACCGAATATGCTTTCTAAAAAAGTATTAAATAAATTAAAAATACCAATTATAGGAATTGGTGCAGGATCTGGTCTTGATGGTCAAGTACTAGTTTCTCATGATATGCTTGGAATGAATAAAGACTTCAGTCCTAGATTTCTTAGAAGATATCTTGATTTAGACTCATTAATTAATAAAGCAGTCAAAAAATATTCAAAGGATATTAAGAATGGGGACTTTCCTAATAAGAAAGAACAATATTAAATTGTCTTTTACTAAGTCTAATATCGTCTTTGAAGATAATCATCTTATTATTGCAAATAAACCTCCTGGTATATTAGTTCAAGGAGATAAGACTGGTGATAAAAGCCTAATAGATTTAGTTAAAGAGTATCTAAAATTTAAATATTCTAAAAAAGGAAATGTTTTTTTAGGATTAGTAAATAGAATTGATAGACCTACTTCTGGAATTGTTATTCTTGCTAAAACTAGTAAAGCACTCTCGAGAATGAACTCTTTGATTAAGAATAGAGAAATTAATAAATTTTATTGGATGATTATTAGTAAAAGTTTCCCTAACAATGATGGGGTTTTAAATGGATGGTTCAGAAAGAACTCTAAATTAAATAAATCTTTTGTATACGAGAAGAAAGTAACTAATTCTAAATTAGGTTCTTTAAAATATACAAAGATTAAAGATTTCAAAAGGTATAGTCTATTTGAAATTGACCTTGAAACAGGAAGACACCATCAAATTAGAGCTCAATTCTCAAAACTTGGATATCCAATTGTGGGTGACTTAAAATATGGTGCTAAAAGATCATTGAAAGACGGGAGTATATACCTACATTCAAGAAGAATTATATTTGAACACCCTATAAAAAAAAATAAAATTGACCTTATAGCTAAACCCCCTAGGAATGGTTTATGGACTGCTTCTCTTTTCGATTAAGACTAATAGCCTTTTCTTTAATAATATCTCTAAGAGGCTTACGTTTAATTTTACTCTCTAAATAAGATAAGATGTCTAGATACAGAAAAGATCTTTTTTCATAAGGATCATTCTCAAACTTTTTAAGCTCCTTATATAATTTCTTTAAACTGTCTTTTATATCATGAGGATATATATTTTCAAGATTTCTGACATACCTGATTAGTGCCTTTTGTACCTCATGAAGATCATTCATTTTTAGAAGATATTTGTATGTATTTCTAATAATTTTTTCTAAATGATAATCATATCCAGCCTCATAATGTGCCATTAAATTTAATACTCTTGTAAAACATTGAAGATCTTCCCTCATTTTTAAATTTTTATCTTTAATTATCTTATCTAAGTAAACAATACATTTTTCGTAATCATCTAAAGCAAAATACATGCATGCTATTTTATAATAAAGAAGCATTATATGAGTAGGATCAATTAGATTTTTATTTTCTTCAATCCCATCTAAAACATTAGGAATAATATTAAGACTATCTTCAAAATTACCTTCTAATGCATATAGATTAAATAAATTATTGTATTTATATAAAAAAGATAGTGATGAGGTATTTTGATTTCTCCTAAAATCATCACTTTCAATATTACTGATTAACCTATTAAGTGTTATTTTAAATTTAGAGGGGTGCTTAATTAATACCAAAGCCTCTAAAAGATAATTAGTTCCCTTTAAATAAAAAACCGGATGTATATTAATCATTTCTGGATTTTTTTCAAACATATCAACCCACTTTGAGGCATATTTATAACTTGACAAAAAGTCTTGGGTTATTAAACTATACCATACCCAGGCCTTATAATATAAAAGCTTTTCTCTAAAACCTAAATTGTCAATATCTATCTTTGGTATTCTAGCATAAAAGAATTTAGTTAGATTCCTATAATCATCATCACTTTTGACATACCCAACTTTTATAAGCTTTTCATATAATTGAAGTGAAAGATTTGAAAGCCTACTTGAAATATCATTTTGTTTCCTCAAATAATCAGCTTGAGTTGTTAACTCTTCAGTTCTATTTGACATACTCCTAGTAATATATTGTGACTCTATTAATTTTTCAAACTCAACAATTTCATATGCAGAAGTTTTTTCATCATATTTATATGCAATATTCTTTGCTTTCTCTAATACCTTTAAGCTTTGCTTATATAAACCTTTTTGATATAAAATAGTAGCAAAGTCAATTTGACTTCTAATTTTAAGTCTAATATTTTTATGAACTGGATTTAATCGGAGACTAATTAAAATTTGTTTGTATAAATGAGCTTTTAAATTAGATAACTGCTGTTTCGAAACAATTCCTTTCTCTAGAATTGTTTTCTCTTCATACTTGTCCATTTTTTCTAATTGATTAAATAAGTTTAAAAACTTTGAATCCTCATTAGAATGCATCCTTCCAACATATAATTTAAATTGTCTCTTTTCTGACTTAGTTAATGATTTAACTAAAACAAATAAGTTATCTTTTATATCATTAGTCATTGTATTAAATTTTTATTTAAAATACTGGTTATTAATCCATTAAATCAATTACAAATGTAACGAATATTGTAATAGTTAATGGTTTTTTTTATCTAATCTATATATATGTAATAAATTAGTAGATAACATGAAGGATGTAGTTAAAATATTTGATACAACTTTAAGAGATGGAGAGCAGGTGCCAGGTTGCAAACTTGACACTAAAAATAAACTAAATTTAGCTATACAACTTGACAATTTAGGAGTTGATATACTTGAAGCCGGTTTTCCAATCTCTAGTCCTGGTGATTTTGAATCTGTAATTGAGATTTCAAAAAATATCAAAAATGCATCAGTATGTGCTCTAAGTAGGGCAAATGAAAAAGATATTGAAGTGGCCGCTGAATCTCTTAAGCATGCTATAAAACCGAGAATACATACAGGTATAGGCACTTCTGATATTCATATAAAATATAAATTTAACTCAAATAAAGATGCAATAATTGAATTAGCAAAACGATCAGTTTCTTATGCTAAAAAATTTGTAGAGGACGTAGAGTTTTATGCTGAAGATGCTGGGAGAACTGATAATATTTTTCTTGCAAAAGTCTGTGAAGAGGTTATAAAATCAGGAGCCACAGTTCTTAATATTCCTGACACAACTGGATACTGTCTACCTAGTGAATATGGAGAAAAAATTAAATTTTTAAAAGAAAATGTAAAAGGAGTTAATAATGTTACTATTTCATGTCATTGTCATAATGATCTTGGATTAGCTACTGCAAATTCTATTTATGGAGTAATTAATGGTGCTCGACAAATAGAATGTACAATAAATGGAATTGGGGAAAGAGCTGGCAACACTTCTTTAGAAGAAGTTGTAATGATCATGAGACAACATCCTAATCTAAATCTTGATACTAATATAAATTCAAAATTATTATATAGTACAAGTCAACAAGTTTCAGATTTAATGGGTATGCCTGTTCAACCAAATAAAGCTGTTGTTGGCTCCAATGCTTTTGCACATAGCTCAGGAATACATCAGGATGGGGTAATAAAGAAAAGGGAAACATATGAAATTATTGACCCTAAAGATGTTGGTGTTGATAAATCTTCAATTATATTAACTGCTAGAAGTGGTAGAGCAGCTCTTGCTTACAAAATGAAAGAAATTGGTGTAGAACTAACAAAGGTTCAACTTGACTCTGTATATCAAGAATTCCTTACTTTAGCAGACATTCAAAAAGAAGTTTCAGAAAGAGATTTACCAATTCTTCTAGATAAACAAAATATTAAATATGGGTAAAACATTATTTGATAAAGTATGGGATTCTCATGTTATAAATAAGATTGATAATGGTCCTGATGTTTTATTCATTGATCGTCACTTTATACATGAAGTAACAAGTCCTGTTGCTTTTATTGGACTTAAGAACAGAAAATTAAAAGTTTTATTTCCAAATAAAACTTTTGCAACAGCAGATCATAATACTCCAACTATTAATCAACACTTGCCAATTAAAGATGCATTATCTGCTCAACAAGTCAAAACTTTAGAAAAAAATTGTGCTGAACATGGTATAGATTTTTGGGGACTAGGACATAAAATGAATGGTATTGTTCATGTCATTGGACCAGAAAATGGCATAACACAACCCGGATTAACTATAGTTTGTGGTGATTCTCATACTTCAACTCATGGAGCCTTTGGGGCCATTGCATTTGGAATTGGTACTTCTGAAGTTGAAATGGTTCTTTCATGTCAATCTATAATGCAGCAAAAACCAAAAAAAATGAGGATTACTATAAATGGTAAACTCAATAGCTGTGTCACGCCAAAGGATGTTGCTATATTCATAATAAGTAAACTTTCTTCTTCCGGAGCTACTGGTTACTTTGTTGAATATTACGGAGATGTTTTTAAATCAATGACCATGGAAGGAAGAATGACAGTTTGTAATTTAAGTATAGAAATGGGTGCAAGAGGAGGAATGATTGCTCCTGATAAAAAAACTTTTGAATACCTTAAGGGTAAAGAATTTTCTCCAAAAGATGAAGAATGGGATAGTGCAATAGAATCCTGGAGAAATCTAAAATCAGATCCAGACTCTGTTTTTGACAAAGAAATTTCATTTAATGCAAATGAAATTGAACCTATGATAACCTATGGGACAAATCCTGGTATGGCAGTACCAATTTCAAAAGAAATTCCTTATTTCAATGATTCAAGTTCAAAATCTTCGTTTTCTAAGTCACTGGAATACATGAATTTCAAAGAGGGTGAAGTAATGTTAGGGAAAAAAATTGATTATGTATTTCTTGGAAGTTGCACCAATGGAAGAATTGAGGATTTCAGATCATTTGCAAATTTAATTAAAGGCAAAAGAAAGGCAGAAAATATTGATGCATGGCTAGTTCCAGGATCTATTAAAGTTTTAAAAAGCATTAAAGATGAAGGAATACTTGAAATTTTAAAAAATTCTGGATTTAAACTTAGAGAACCAGGCTGTTCAGCATGTCTTGCAATGAATGATGATAAAATACCTGCTGGGAAATATGCAGTTAGCACTACTAATAGAAACTTTGAAGGAAGGCAAGGGCCTGGGGCAAGAACTATCCTTGCAAGCCCTTTAGTTGCTGCAGCATCTGCAATTACTGGAAAGATAACTGACCCTAGAGAAATTATTTAACTATGGCTTACGATAAATTTAATATAATCAACAGCTCAGCTGTTCCTTTAAACATAGATAATGTTGATACTGATCAAATCATTCCTGCTAGGTATCTAAAAGCAACAGAAAGAAAAGGATTTGGAGATAATCTTTTTAGAGATTGGAGGTATGATAGAAATAATGAGATAATTAAAGATTTTCCTTTAAATAATAAAAATTATTCAGGAAAAATATTAGTTGCTGGAAAAAACTTCGGATGCGGGTCATCAAGAGAACATGCTGTTTGGGCAATTTATGATTATGGTTTTAGAGCAGTTGTATCAAGTTTCTTTGCTGATATTTTTAAAAACAATTGTTTAAACATAGGTGTTCTTCCAGTACAAATATCAGAAAGTTTTCTAAATAAACTTTTTAATGAAATAGAAAAAGATAATTATAGTTTATTTGAGATTAACCTTCCTAATCAATCTATTAGTATTGTATCAAATAGACAATCTGAAAGTTTTAATATTAGTAATTATAAAAAAGAAAATATGATGAATGGTTTTGATGATATAGATTATTTAGTTGACAGAAAAGAAGATATCATTACTTTTGCTAATAAAATTTCTCATTAATGGGTAAGAAACTTATTGAAATAATGGATACAACTTTAAGGGATGGTGAACAAACATCTGGGGTATCCTATACACCTAACGAAAAATTAACTATTGCAAAATTCCTTATCAACAAGCTTAATATTGATAGAATTGAAATTGCCTCAGCTAGAGTTTCAGATGGAGAACTAGAATCAGTAAAAAAAATTACTAATTGGGCTAAAAAGAATAAAAAAGTCAATTGTATAGAGGTGCTAACTTTTGTGGATAATGGGTTATCTATTGAATGGATATCAAAAGCAAATTGTAAAGTTCAAAATCTACTTACTAAAGGTTCTCTTAATCATTTAAAACATCAATTAAAGAAAACTCCAAAAGATCACTTTAATGATATTTCTCAAGTATTGAAGAAGGCTAGTAATAAAAAAATTATTACAAATGTATATCTAGAGGATTGGAGCAATGGTATGAAAAATTCTAAGAAATATGTTTTTGAATATCTAGATTTTTTATATAAACAAAATATCAAAAGACTATTACTTCCTGATACCCTTGGAATATTAACTCATTATGAGGTCTATCAATTTATTGATGAAATCAAAAACAAGTTCCCTGACTTTCATATTGATTTTCATGGTCATAATGATTATGATTTAAGTGTAAGCAATGCTATAGAAGCTATAAGAGCTGGATGCAACGGGTTACATGTAACTGTTAACGGAATGGGTGAAAGAGCTGGAAACACTCCACTTTCAAGTACTATAGCTTCAATTAAAGATTTTCTTCCCAATTATTATACAAATGTTAATGAAGGTAAGTTATACCAGGCAAGTAAAATTGTTTCAACTTTTTCTGGTCAAACAGTATCCTCAAACAAGGCTATTGTAGGAGAGAACGTATTTACTCAAACTGCTGGAGTCCATGCTGATGGTGACAATAAGAAGAACTTATATCATAATTTAAGCCCTGAAAGATTTGGAAGAAAAAGAAAATATGCCTTAGGAAAAACGTCTGGAAAAGCAAATATCAAGAATAATCTAGATGAATTAGGAATTAAACTTTCAGATAAAGAACTTAAAATGGTTACTTCAAAAGTAATAGAGCTTGGAGATAAGAAAGAGAGAGTAACAATTGAAGATCTTCCATATATAATTAATGATGTTCTTGATTATCCTGAAAAAAATAAAAAAATAATAATTGATTCATATGTATTGACTAGTGCTAAAACACTTAAACCTTCGACTTCTTTATCGATGATAATAAAAGATAAATTATATCAAGAAACTGCATCAGGAGATGGCCAATTTGATGCTTTTATGAATGCATTAAAAAGCATATATAAAAGTATAAATTTAAAACTTCCTAAATTAATTGACTATTCTGTAAGAATACCGCCTGGAAGTGATTCTGATGCACTTTGCGAAACAACAATTACTTGGGATTCTGGTAAAAAGAAATTTAAAACTAGAGGTCTTGATTCTGATCAAACTGTAGCAGCAATAAAGGCAACAGAAAAAATGCTAAACATATAATAAGATGGATTTAAATATAGCGGTTTTATCTGGAGATGGAATAGGACCTGAGGTAACAAATGAGGCAGTTAAAGTAATAGATGTTATATCTAAAAAATTCGATCATAAAGTCAATATTTCAGAAGGATTAACTGGGGCAATTGCAATAGATAAAAAAGGTAATCCTTATCCTGATGAAACACATCAAATATGTGAAAAATCTGATGCAGTACTTTTTGGTGCAATAGGAGACCCTAAGTATGATAACGATCCAAGTGCAAAAGTTAGACCAGAGCAAGGTCTACTTGAAATGCGAAAAAAACTTGGTTTGTATGCTAATTTACGTCCAACTATTGTGTTTGAATCACTTATTAATAACTCACCTTTAAAAAAAGATAGAATTCAGAATACAGATCTGATTTTTGTCAGAGAATTAACTGGAGGTATCTATTTTGGAGAAAGGGGAAGAAAAGATAATGGAAATTTTGCTTATGATACATGTGAATATAATAGACATGAGGTTGAAAGGATAGCTCAATTAGGCTTTGAGATGGCTCTTAAAAGAAAAAGAAAACTTTGTTGTGTTGATAAAGCAAATGTTCTTGAATCGTCAAGACTATGGAGAGAGACTGTTCAAAATATGGAATCTAGATTTCCTGATGTAAAAGTTAGTTATGAATTTGTTGACGCAGTTGCAATGAGATTGATTCAATGGCCCAGCGAATATGATGTTTTAGTTACAAGTAATTTATTTGGTGATATTCTAACAGATGAAGCTTCAGTAATTTCTGGTTCAATGGGCTTAATGCCATCAGCATCAATAGGAGCAAAAAACGCTCTATATGAACCAATTCATGGTTCCTTCCCTCAAGCTGCTGGAAAAAATATTGCAAATCCAATTGGTTCTATTCTTTCATTGGCTATGATGTTTGAACATTCATTCAATCTAGAAAAAGAATCTAATATTATTAAACAAGCTGTACAAAATTCTTTAAAAGAAAAGATAACTACACAAGATATTACTGGAAATGATAAAAGCTATACTACAAGCGATGTGGGTGATTTTATTTGTAATAACATTAATTCTTTTTCATAGCAGTCATGTGCTGCCTTAGCTCTGAACCAATTTTTTCAATTGAATGTTCTTCTATATTATCATTTATAACTTTTAATCTTTCCTCATCAATTTGATTATTGCTTTTACTTAAAACATCTGTTCCAATTATATCAGAATCTATATTGCTAAAAAAGTCTTTTAACAGAGGGATTGCATCATTGTTAAATAAGTAACAGCCATATTCAGCAGTATCTGATATTATGTTGTTCATTTCATATAGTTTTTTTCTTGCCACTAAATTTGCTATTAGTGGAAGTTCATGTAATGACTCATAATAAGCTGACTCCTCTTTAATTCCATTATTTACCATAATTTCATAAGCTAATTCAACACCTGCTTTAACAAAAGCAACCATGATAATACCATTGTCAAAGTATTCTTGTTCTTCAATGTTTTGGTTTGTTGAAGGTGTTTTTTCGAATTCTGTTTGACTAGTTTCTTCTCTCCAATTTAACAATTCATTATCATCATTTTCCCAGTCTTTCATCATTGTAGATGAAAAAGTTCCCGTAAGAATATTTTCCATATGTTTCTTAAATAGTGGGGTCAATATCTCCTTTAGATCTTCAGATAAATCATATGCTTTAATTTTAGCAATATCAGTTAATCTATCCATCATTTTTGTAATACCACCGTGTTTTAGTGCTTCAGTAATAGTTTCCCATCCATGCTGGACTAATTTAGAGGCATATTTTAGATCAATTCCTAATTCAGACATTCTATTAAAAGATAGTATTGAACCCGTTTGAAGCATTCCGCAGAGAATAGTTTGTTCACCCATTAGGTCTGATTTTACTTCTGCAACAAATGAAGACTCAAGAACTCCAGCTTTATGAGATCCTAGTGCAACTGCATAAGCTTTTGATGCATCTAAGCCAATATTTTTGTAATCATTATCAGGATGAACTGCAATCAAAGTAGGAACTCCAAAACCTCTCAAATATTCTTCTCTAACCTCTGAACCTGGTGATTTAGGTGCAACCATTATTACAGTTATATCCTCTCTTACTTCCATCCCCTCTTCTACTATATTAAATCCATGAGAATATGAAAGTATAGAATCCCTTTTCATTAAAGGCATCAATTGACTTACAACAGGGGTATGGTTTTTATCTGGTGTTAAATTTATGACTAAATCAGCGCCTGGAATCATGTCATCAAAATTTCCGACATTAAAATTATTTTGTGTAGCATTAACAAAGGATGGCCTATTAGATCTAATAGAAGATTCTCTTAATGCAAAGGAAATATCTAATCCTGAATCACGCATATTTAATCCTTGATGCAATCCTTGAGAACCACAACCAACAATTACTATTTTTTTGTCTTTCAAAAATGAAACTCCATCATTAAATTCTGAGGAATCCATAAACCTACATTTTCCAAGCTGAATTAGCTTTTCTTCTGGAGATAATTTGTTAAAATAATTTGTCATTTCTTTTTCTTTTTTTGATTTTTAAATTTATTTAAAATTTCTGATATCCCCATCTTAGATTTTGTTACAGCAATCCTTCCAGATCTTGTAAATTGTAACAAACCATATGGGGCTAAATCATTATATAACTTATCTGTCTCATGCCTAAAGCCTGTTTTTTCTATTACAAAAAATTCTGGATTAACTGTTATTATCCTTGCATTAGATTTTTTAATGAATTTTTGAATCTGCTTTTCTTCAAAAAGAGAGTTTGATTTAACCTTATAAAGAGCCGTTTCCTGAAAAATGGTCTCTTCATCTGTATGATAAAATGCCTTAATAACATCAACCTGCTTTTCAATTTGTTTAATAACTTTTTCAATTCCACTTTGAGTCATTTCTACAACAATTATAAATCTAAAAACATTTTCAATTTCACATTCTGATGTTGTAAAACTTTCAATATTTATGTGTCTTTTTAAAAATATAGTAGAAATTCTGTTCAATAGACCTACACTATTTTCTGTATATATCGAAACGGTATATTGTATTTTTTTTTCCATTTTATTCAAGTCTTATATCTGAAACTGAAGCTCCTGATGGTATCATAGGGAAGACATTATCTTCCTTTTCAACACATATTTCAAGAACATAAGGTTTCTTTGATTCTATCATTCTTTTAACTGCAGGTTCAAGATCGGATCTCTTTTCTACCCTTTCAGAATCTAAAAAGTACGCTTTAGCTATAGAAACAAAATCTGGATTAACCATTTCAGTAGAAGCATATCTTTTGTCAAAAAATAATTGCTGCCATTGTCTTACCATTCCCAGAAAATCATTATTTAATATAACTATTTTAACAGGTAATTGTTGTTGAAATATTGTGCCTAATTCTTGAATAGTCATCTGATACCCCCCATCACCTATTACTGCCACAACCTCTCTATTTGGGGCACCCATCTTAGCTCCTATAGCAGCAGGAAGGGCAAAACCCATTGTTCCAAGCCCACCAGATGTAATATTACTTTTAGATTCAATAAAGTTAGCATATCGACAGGCTACCATTTGATGTTGCCCAACATCAGAAACAATTATAGCTTTTCCTTTAGTAAATTTATTTATAGCAATTATTGATTCACCCATTGTTAATCCCTTTTTCTTAGGTGTTAAATCATATTTTATTACTTTATTAAATTCCTTTTTCATTAAATCATCAAATCTTTTTAACCAATTTTTATATGATTTTGTTTTTATATTTTTTGACAACATTCTTAATGAATCCTTACAATTTCCTATTACAGGAACATCAACTTTAATATTTTTATTAACTTCTGCTGGGTCAATCTCTAAATGAATAACCTTAGCCTGTTTAGCGTATGTACTTGTATCTCCAGTTACCCTATCGTCAAATCTCATTCCAATAGCAATTAATAGATCACATTTATTTGTCAGAATATTAGGTCCATAATTACCGTGCATTCCAACCATACCAACATTTAGTCTATGAGAAGTAGGTAAAGCAGAGGCTCCTAAAATAGTCCAAGCTGCAGGGATTCCACTTTTTTCAACAAAATCTTTAAATTCTTTTTCAGCATTTCCAAGAATAACCCCTTGACCCCATACAATTAATGGTTTTTTCGCATCATTTATAAGTTTAGCTGCCTCTAATATTTTATTTTTATCAATCTTTGGAATTGGAGTATAACTTCTTATACCAATACATTTTTTATACTTAAAATTAAGCATCTCAAATTGTGCATTTTTTGTAATGTCAATTAATACTGGGCCTGGCCTTCCAGATTTAGCTATATAAAATGCTTTTGCGATAACATCTGGCACCTCAGATGCTTTTGTAATCTGATAACTCCACTTTGTTACAGGCATTGAGATTCCAATAATATCAGTCTCTTGAAATGCGTCTGAACCCAAAAGATGTGCTGGCACTTGACCAGTAATACAAACTATCGGAGTTGAATCAATCTGGGCATCAGCAATTCCTGTTACTAAATTTGTAGCTCCCGGACCAGAAGTTGCAATTGCAACACCTACTCTTCTTGAAGATCTAGCATATCCTTGGGCTGCATGAACAGCTCCTTGCTCATGTCTTGTAAGAACGTGATGTATTTTATGTTGGAATTTAAAGAATTCATCGTATACGGGCATTATAGCACCGCCTGGGTATCCGAATACAAGATCAACATTCTCTTTAATTAATGATTTTATTACAGCCTCTGCTCCTGATATATTTTTATTATTTTTCATTCTTATTCGTCTGTTACACATCCCTTTGATGCATTTGAAACTGATTTAACATATTTATGTAAAATTCCTTGATTTATTTTTAAGTCTGGTTTTATCCATTTTTTTCTTCTTTCACTTATCTCAACTTCTGTAAGATCAACACTAATAACGTTATTTTTTGAATTAATTGTAATCACATCTCCATCTTCAACTAATGCAATTGTACCTCCTTCAAAAGCTTCTGGAACAATATGTCCAACTACAAAACCATGAGTTCCTCCAGAGAATCTTCCATCTGTAATTAAAGCAACATCATTTCCTAAACCTGCTCCCATTATAGCTGAAGTTGGTTTTAACATTTCAGGCATACCAGGACCACCTTTTGGTCCTTCGTATCTAATTACTACTACTTCTCCTTTATTAACTTTCGAGTTTTGAATTGCATCTATAGTTTCAAACTCACTGTTAAAAACTTTTGCAGGACCAGAAAACACTAATCCTTCTTTACCAGTAATCTTTGCAACAGAACCTTCTTCTGCAAGATTTCCTTTTAAAATCTGAATATGACCACTTCCCTTAATAGGTTTAGATAAAGGAAAAATAATATCATTAGAAAAATCTAAACTCTTAACATTTGATAAATTTTCTTCAATAGTTTTTCCAGTTACAGTTAGACAATCTCCATTTATCATGTTATTTTCAAGCATATATTTCAATACACTTGGGATACCTCCTATTTCATGAAGATCCTTCATCAAATATTTTCCACTTGGTTTTAAATTTGCAAGAAAAGGAGTTGAATCACTAATTTGTTGAAAATAATCAATTGATACATCTATATTTGCAGCCTTTGCGATTGCAAGAAAATGCAGAACTGCATTTGTCGAGCCACCAAGAACTGTAACTAACCTTAATGCATTTTCAAGAGATTTAAGTGTAACTATATCTAAAGGTTTGATATCATTTTCTATCAATGATTTAATTGAGGCTCCTATTTCTTTACACTCGTCAATTTTATTCTGGCTTGTAGCTGGATTAGATGAGTTAAAAGGTAAAGACATACCTAAAGCCTCTATAGCTGAAGCCATAGTATTGGCAGTATACATTCCACCACAAGCCCCAGGTCCTGGGCAAGCATTCTTTATTACATTTTTAAATTCAGTCTCATCTATTTGTCCTGCAACTTTTTCTCCCCAAGCTTCAAATGCAGATACTACATCAAGCTCTTTGTTTTTATAACAACCAGAATCTATTGTACCTCCATATACTAGAATACTAGGTCTGTTAAGTCTTAACATTGCCATTAAAGCACCAGGCATATTCTTATCACATCCTACTACGGTTATAAGTCCATCATATGACATTGCTTGAACAACAGTCTCAATTGAATCAGCTATTATGTCTCGTGAAGGTAAAGAATATCTCATTCCGAATGTACCCATAGATATACCATCACTAACACCTATAGTATTAAATATTAATCCTACTATTTCAGAATTGTTAATACTGGTTTTTACATGAGTGGATAGATCATTTAGATGCATATTGCAAGGGTTTCCTTCATATCCAGTGCTTGCAATTCCCACAAATGGTTTTTTAAAATCTTCATCTGTCAGACCAATAGCATGCAGCATAGCTTGAGCAGCTGGTTGAGAGGGATCCTGAGTTACATTTTTACTGTATTTATTAAGCATAGAAAAATATATAATTCTAAAATTATAAATCAATAATCTACTTGTGAAATCAAATAAAGTATATTAATTACATTCAATTTTAATTTGGCGATGTTAAATGCCTGTATAATAAACATTTACAACAATTTATTTCCTATAGCCAAATAAAAATTTTAAATTTCTAAAGTTTTAAAGGTACATAAATTATAAATTTGTGGTCTATGGATGCATCAAAAATGAATGATATAATTAATTCTCAGAAAGATTTCTTAGATTCCAATTCTAATAGTATTAATTCGAGAATTTTAATTTTAAAAAAATTACTCATAAACATAAAAATATTTGAAGAAGAAATTTATGAAGCTCTTTCTAAAGATCTTCGTAAAGCTAAATTTGAATCTTTTCTAACAGAAATTCTTCTTGTCGAAAAAGAAATCAAACTTTTTATAAAAAATCTAAATAAATGGTCTAAAGACAAAAGAGTAAGAGCATCAATATTAAACTTTCCTTCAAAAAATTATCTAAAACCAGAACCATACGGAAAAGTACTTATTATCACTCCGTGGAATTACCCATTTCAACTGTCTTTAACACCTTTAATTGGAGCTTTTAGCTCAGGAAATACAGTTGTAATTAAACCATCTGAATTGGCACCTAATACAGCATCTGTATTAAGTAGGTTGATTAAAGAAACCTTTCCAGAAAATATTGTTTCAGTTATTGAGGGAGACGCTGAAGTTTCAAAGAACTTATTATCTAAAAAGTGGGATTATATTTTTTTTACTGGAAGCACAAGAGTTGGGAAAATTGTAGCAAGTGAAGCTGCAAAAAATTTAACTCCAATAACACTTGAATTAGGAGGGAAAAGCCCTTGTATTATTGACAAAGGGGTAAATATTGAAAAGGCAGCGAAAAGAATTGTATCCGGTAAATTTATCAATTGTGGCCAAACTTGTATAGCTCCAGATTATATTTTAGTTAATGATGAAATAAAATCTAAGCTTATTGATCGTCTTAAAATTGAAATTGTTAAAATATATGGCAATAAACCTAATCAATCTGATGATTACGGAAGAATTATTAGTAAAAATCATGTTGATAGATTAATAAAAATAATTAATGGTCAAAATATAGTTTTTGGCGGTCATTCAAATAAAGAAGATAAATATATTGAACCAACATTAATTATAGACCCTGATATTAACTCACCAATTATGTCAGAAGAAATATTTGGACCTATTCTTCCAATAATATCTTATAATGATGTCAGGGAAATAGAAAAGGTAATATTGAAAAATCCAAACCCTCTTGCCTTTTATGTTTTTTCAAATAATAAGAAATTTATAAATCACTTGATTAATAACTTCTCTTTTGGAGGATGTGTTATAAATGATACTCTTATCCATTATATTAATTCAAACCTTCCATTTGGAGGAATTGGAAATAGCGGGATGGGTGCTTATAGAGGGAAACATAGCTTTGATACATTTTCTCATTATAAACCTGTTCTAAAGAAACAATCAATGCTAGATATTCCATTCAGGTTTGGCCCATATCCAAAATCATTTAATACTTTAAAAAAACTATTAAGTAAGTTCTAAAAATGGAAAAAACTGTATCTGAAGCTATAAAATACAGAAGATCTGTAAGGAGATTTGACAAAAATCTAGAGATAGATGAGAACATTGTAAAAAAATGTATTGAAAATGCAGTTCTTGCTCCAACAAGTAGTAATCTTCAATTATGGGAATTTTATCATATCACAGATAAAAATTTACTTGAAAAAATTTCTAAATCTTGTTTTAATCAACCAGCTGCTAGAACTGCAAAGCAACTTGTTATTACAGTTGTAAGAAGAGATTTATGGAGAGAGCGAGCTAAAGATAATATAAAGTTTCAAGAATCAAATAAAGAAAGTATGAGTGAGCGGGAATATAAATTAGTTATTAAGTATTATAAAACCGCAATTCCCTTGGCTTATAAAAACTTTCTAGGAATTTCAAGTTATATTAAATATCTATATGCTTGGCTTATAGGATTATTTAGAGTTATATATAGACAATTAAGAAAATCTGATATGAGAATAGTTGCCCATAAAAGCGCTGGGCTTGCATCACAGAACTTTATGATTAGCATGGCTGGTTATAATTATGACACGTGTCCTATGGAAGGGTTTGACTCTATTAGAGTAAAGAAGATATTAAAGCTAAATAAATCAGCTGAAATAAGTATGATAATTGGATGTGGAATAAGAAGCTCCAAAGGAGTCTATGGAAAAAGATTTAGAATCCGATTCGAAAAAGTTTATAAAAAAAGATAATCGTCAGTTTATTTTAATGACTCAGAAATAGAAAGATCTAACCAGTTTTTAAAATTACTTTCGGAAGCATATTGTATAGGTTCACTTAAAATTTCACCTGTTGGTTTCATGGCAACATAATATGGTTGTGAAGCACTCTTAAAATTTAAAAATTGAAAAACAGACCATTTTTGACCTGTTGTATTAACATATTGAGTTTTCCCAAGATCATTTATATATTTAAACTTATCATTATAATCTAACTCTGTTCTATCATCTACATATAAAGATATAATTACAAATTCATTATCTAAAAGATTATAAATACTTGGTTTAGACCAGACATTTTCTTCCATTCTTCTACAATTTGCACATGCCCATCCTGTAAAATCAAGTAAAACCAGTTTTTCATTTTCTAAAGCATAACTTCTACCCTCTTCAAAACTCTTATAACAATTCAACCCAAGTGGACATTGATTTTCAGAATTTTCAATTGTATAAAACTCAGGAGGAAGAATTCCACTTAAAAATCTTACATTACTGCTACTATAAAGACCTGAAATTAGATATATTGAAAATATCAGGGAAGTCCATCCCGAAATACTTTTAAAATTTAATTTAGGTTTTTCAAAATAAGATCCTAAATGATATACCGCAAGCGATAAAAATATTAAAATCCATATTAGAATAAAAACTTCTCTTTTTAAAATACCCCAACTTCCAACTAAATCTGCGTTTGAAAGGAACTTAAATGCAAGTGCCAATTCTAGGAACCCTAATGTAACTTTCAACTTTTTCAACCAAATTCCAGAATTAGATAGTACAGAAAGATATTTTGGATAAAATGCAAGCAAAGTAAATGGAAGCCCTAAAGATATTCCAAACCCAAGCATACCAATACTTAATTGGGTTGCACCTGATGCAGGATTAGCAAGAGAGCCAGCTAATAATGACCCAAGAATAGGTCCGGTACATGAGAATGAAACCAATGTTAATGTTAATGACATGAAAAATATTCCTATTATTCCACCCTTGGAAGATTTTGAATCAGATCTATTAATTATAGAATTTGGTATAGTTATGTCAAAATAACCAAAGAAAGAAATTGCAAAAATTATGAATACTATAAAGAATAAAATATTCACATAAATATTTGTGGCAATTGAATTAAGAATATTTGGATTTAAACTGTCAAAAACATGAAATGGTAAACTTAAAGAAGCATAAATTAATACAATGAAAAATCCATATAATGATGCTGATTTTAAACTTGAAAATTTTAGTTTAGTTTCATCCAGAAAATATGAAACAGTAAGAGGTATCATTGGAAATATACATGGTGTTAGTAGAGCTAGAAATCCTGCAATCAAACCAAAAATAAAAATCTCTATAAAATTGATTGACTCTGTAAAATTATTTGAGACAAGTTCCGTTTTCTTAAAATCAAATTTCAATTCATTATATTTATTCATATCATCTAGAGTAACATTATCATCAATAATTAGTTCTTTAGATGGATCAGTTGGAATATTAAATGTCTCATTTCTAAAAACACATAATTCGTCATCACATGAGGAATAAAAAATCTCAACTTTAAATGATTCAGAATTTATGTTCTTTAAATCAATTATATTATAAAAACTAGCTTCATTAACGAAATATGGAAGGTCTAACTTAAAAACATTATCATAACCAATAATAGGTTCAGTTTCATAAAATTTTTCTTCTTCATTAGAAATCAGTTCAGAATTAAAAAATTTAAATTCAGTGGCATTACCTTCAATTGGAGAGTATTGAGAATAGAGTTTCCAGCCATCTATAATTTCAGCATTGAAAGTCAGTTTGAATTTATTATTTTCAATCTTATCTAATTCATATTGCCATTTAACTGGTTCTTCAGATTGTTGAAAAAAAGAAAAGAAAGAGATTAAAAAAGCTAGTACTTTAATCATTATTTATTTTGGTAATTATTAATGTATTTTTATTTTTTGTCATCTTATAATATGGTGAAGATATATATTTCCCAGAATCAGAGTCAAATAGTTTTATGACCTCTTTATAGTTAAATTGAAATTCTTTGAACAATTCATGAATGTAGAAGTCTCTTGGAAATAAATTTTCTAATTCATAAATATTTGTAATGATAGTATCTCCTTCTCTAAAAAAATTTATCTCTTTCCATTCAGCACAAACATGTTCAATAAATATACTAGTCTTATTTAAATTTTTAATTGTAGTCCTAAATTTTAATAAAACATTTTTGTCATCTGATTTTAAATAAGGTATAACCGAATGTCTAATTTTATTTCTTAAATAATCCTCTTTTTCATTTGAAGAGTCCTCATTATAATTTATTTTATTTAACTCAGCATACTGGATTATTTGATTTTTAGAAGTCATTAAAAGTGGTCTAATAATGTTATTAACATTATTTGGAATACCTAACAATCCTTCAATTCCTGTTCCTCTTATTGAATTGATAATAAAAGTTTCTAACTGATCATCTAGATGGTGAGCAGTGACAATAAAATCAACCTTTCCTTTTTCTATAAAACTTCCAAACCATTCATATCTTAATTTTCTTGCTCCCATTTGGACAGTTAACTTTTGTTCTTTACAATAGTCTTTTGTATTAAATTTTTTTACAAAAAATTCTATATTATTAATTTCACACCAGTCTGAAAGGACTTTTTGATCACTTTCACTTTCTTTACCCCTGAGTTGAAAATTACAATGAGCGATAGAAAAATCTAACTTATTAGATAAAAATAAGTTAGCCAAAACCATACTATCAACACCTCCGCTAACAGCTAGTAAAAACTTAGAGTCCTTATAAGGGTTTATCTCAGAAATAAATATTTGTTCTAAATTCTCTTTCACCTTGCAAAATTAAATAAACTTTTAGTCAAATAAGTATATTCATATAGCATACTTAAATATTTTTGTTTAAACTTGTAAAAAAAAAAATTGAAAGAGTCTCAAAAAAAGAACTTACCCTTATCGGTTGCAATTTTACCTCTTTTGTTTTTGGTAACATTACTATCATTTAATTTATATGCAAATATATTTATATACGAAACTGATCCACTTGATGGATCTAGTCAGTTTATTTTAATGCTAAGTGGTGCTTTTGCTGCAATGATAGGTATGAAATATAACATATCTTATAAAGAAGTAATAAATAGTATTTCAAATAGTGTTAAATCTGTTACTCCAGCTTTAATAATACTTCTTTGGGTAGGAGCTCTAGCTGGAACATGGATGATAAGTGGGATTATTCCTTCTATGGTTTATTACGGATTAAAATTACTAGATCCAAATATCTTTCTTCCTGCTTGTATAATAATTTGTTCAATTATATCTGTAGCAACAGGAAGTAGCTGGACTACTTCAGCAACAGTAGGAATAGCTCTTGTAGGGATTGGCAAGGCCCTTGGCATACCTGCAGGAATGGTTGGAGGAGCTGTAATTTCTGGAGCCTATTTTGGGGATAAATTATCTCCACTTAGTGATACTACAAACCTAGCTGCAGCTGTTACTAAAGTTGATCTTTTTAGACATATAAAATATCTTACATATACTACTGTTCCAAGTATTTCAATAACTTTAATTGTCTTTATAATTCTTGGAATTTTACAAACATCCGATGGAGTTACTGATAATTCTTTTTTAATTGATACAATTTCAAAAACATTTAATATTTCATTAATTCTTTTTATAGTTCCTGTTATTGTTTTGATTATGATTGTAAAAAAGACACCACCTATTAGAGCGCTTACAATTGGAACACTTTTAGGTGCATTATTTGCAATTATTTTTCAACCACAAATAATAATGGAACTTTCCAATTCTTCAACTATGACAATTATGGGTTCATATAAAGTTCTTGTTGATACAATAACTACTAGTGTTAATATTCCTACTGACAGTGAAGTATTAAATGAATTATTTTCAACTAGAGGAATGATAGGAATGCTACCCACTATTTTTCTAGTAATAGCAACAATGGTGTTTGGAGGTGCAATGGATGCAATAGGGGCAATTAAATCTATTAGTAAATCCTTATTAAAATTGGCAGATAGTGTATTTAAATTATTTGCAAGCACTGTAGCATCTTGTCTAGCATTGAACCTAACAGCTTCAGATCAATACCTATCTATTGTAGTATCTGGTAAAATGTTTGACAAAGCATTTAATGATAAAGGACTTGCCCCTGAAAACTTAAGTAGAACACTAGAAGACTCTGCAACTGTTACTTCAGCTCTTGTTCCATGGAATTCATGTGGAGCATATCACTCTTCAGTTTTAGGTGTTAGTGTGATTGAATACTTTATATATGCAATTTTTAATTGGATTAGCCCATTCATGACTTTAATATATGCAGCTCTTAGAATAAAAATTAGGACTTTAACTGATAAAAATTAAATTTCTGATTACATATTTGTATTTTTACTTAACAAACTTTTTATGAGTAAGAAAAAAAAGAGTAATAAAAGTAAACTTTTAGTCCTATTAGGTTTTCTCTTATTATTCATTTCTATTATACTTGCAATCTCCTTTATATCTTATTTCCTTAATTGGAAAGTTGATCAAAGTAATGTTTCAGAATTTCTAGATAGAAGTGTTAAAACTGAGAATTACCTTGGTAAGATAGGTGCAACATTAAGTCATTTCTTCATATATAAATTGTTTGGAATTGCTAGCTTTATTATTCCTATAATATTATCTATTACATCCTATTATTTATTATTAGAAAAGAAAATTTTTCAATTAATTGGTAGTTGGACTTGGGCAATAATATTTATTCTATGGATTTCTACATTAGCTGGATATATTCAAGAAATCTACTCAATCCCAGAAGGGATTGTTGGTTTCGAAATAAATAAGTTTTTACTTGATTATATTGGAAATATTGGAATAGTTCTTTTACTATCTTTTTCAGGATTAAGTTTTTTAGTAATCAAATTAAACATTACACCTAAAAAGTCTATTAATTTTATAAAAAAAATATTTAAAACAAAAGATTTAAATCAAAGTGAAGAAATATTCAAACCAGAGACTATAGATAATGAATTCATTGATAATTATAATGAAGAAATATCAATTGAAATTCAAGATGAAATTCCAGAAACTAAATCTGAAACTAAATATGAGACTAGTAATAAATTTTTTGACCCTAAGCTAGATCTCAGCAATTATAAGCACCCTAGTTTAGATTTATTAAAAGATTATGGAGATGGTACAATTAAAATTGATCAAGATGAACTGGATTCAAATAAAAATAAGATAGTTGAGACTTTAAAAAATTATAATATAGGTATAAAACAAATCAAAGCCACTATTGGTCCAACTGTCACCTTATATGAAATTATACCTAATGCTGGAGTACGTATTTCTAAAATTAAAAGCCTTGAAGATGATATTGCTTTATCATTATCTGCATTAGGTATTAGAATAATAGCTCCTATTCCTGGAAAAGGAACAATTGGAATTGAAGTGCCAAATCAAAAAAAGTCAATTGTTTCAATGAAATCTTTAATTTCTTCTAAGAAATTTTCTGAAGCTGAAATGGAATTACCAATTGCTCTTGGAAAAACTATTAGTAATGAAACATTTGTTGTTGACTTAACTAAAATGCCTCATTTATTAATGGCAGGGGCTACTGGTCAAGGTAAATCAGTTGGTGTTAATGCTATTTTATGCTCTATTCTATATAAAAAGCATCCCGCAGAAGTAAAATTTGTTTTAGTTGATCCAAAAAAAATTGAATTATCTATATATAGCAAAATTGAAAAACATTATCTAGCTAAACTTCCAGATTCAGAAAATGCAATAATAATTGATAATGACAGGGTTATTAATACATTAAATTCTTTATGTAGAGAGATGGATAAAAGATATGAGTTATTAAAAAATGCCATGGCCAGGAACATAAAAGAATATAACTCAAAATTTGTGTCAAAAACTTTAAATCCAGAAGAAGGCCATATGTACTTGCCATATATAGTATTAGTAATTGATGAGTTTGCAGATTTAATTATGACATCAGGTAAAGAAATTGAAACACCATTGGCTAGATTAGCTCAACTTTCTAGAGCTGTTGGAATTCATTTAATCATTGCTACTCAAAGACCTTCTGTAAATGTTATAACTGGTTTAATAAAAGCTAACTTTCCAGCAAGGATTGCCTATAGAGTTACCTCAAAAATTGATTCAAGAACAATATTAGATAATGGTGGAGCTGAACAACTTATTGGAAGAGGTGATTTACTTTACTCACAATCAAATACTCTAACAAGAATTCAATGTGGTTTTATAGATTCTCCGGAGGTAGAAAAGATATCTGAATTTATTGGTTCTCAAATAGGTTATCCAAATGCCTATGAGCTTCCTGAATTTACAAAAGAAGAAAAATCTAATTCTGAATCTGTTTCCGGAGAAAGAGATCCAATGTTTAATGAAGCTGCAAGAGTAATTGTTTCTCATCAACAAGGATCGGCATCTCTTTTACAAAGAAAGTTAAAACTTGGTTATAATAGGGCTGGTAGAATAATTGATCAAATGGAAGAGGCTGGAATAGTTGGTCCATTTGAAGGAAGTAAAGCTAGACAAGTTTTTGTTACAGATCTAAATTCATTAGAAAACATTCTTAGTGATTAGTAGACAATTTACTCATATATCAATAATTACTTTTATACTATTTAATAGTAGTTTGATTGCTCAAACTGATAAACCCTATGAACTCTTAGATAGAGTTAAAAAGAATATATCGTCAAAAAATATACATTATGAGTTTATTATTGAAAATAATTTACCAGAAATTAATAATTCAATTAATGGTAACCTTTATTTAAGTAGTGAAAAATATGTTCTTTTAACAAGTGATATTGAACAAATATTTGATGGAGAGAAAACTTATACAATAATTCATGAAAATGAAGAAGTTCTAATTGATAATAAAGAAAACTCAATTCTATCCCTAAAACCTGATATATTATTTGATTTCTTAAATGATAAGTATAAATTAAGCATGATAAAGACAACTATAAATACATCTACTATAAAAGCTGAAGATAACAATAACCCTGGTCAATTTTATGAAATATCAATTAACGTTAATGATTTATCAATAATACATATAAAACAAGGTCGAGAAGTCATTGTTCTTGATGATAAAAGTTTTGAAATTGGATATTATAATATATTTAAAACTATAAGTTACTCATACAATATCGTTCTTCCACTTTCTTTTTTTAAATTTGATAAAGAGAAATACAAAGAGTATTATTTAAGCATTTTAGATTGAAGATTCTAGATAAATATATAATAAAGTCATATTTTTTAAGACTTATTGGAGTTTTTGCAATATGTTTTATAATTTTTATTATTCAAACATTCTGGCTTTATGTTGATGAATTAGCCGGTAAGGGTTTAGACTTATATACTATTGGAAAATTCTTTATTTATTTTTCTCCTAAATTAGTTCCTCTAGTACTCCCATTATCAGTTCTTTTAGCCTCTTTGATGACATATGGAACTCTTTCTGAAAATTCTGAATTTATAGCAATGAAATCGAATGGGATTTCTATACTAAGGACAATGGTTGGGTTGATAATTTTCCATATTTTTCTTGGAATTGGCACATTTTATTTTTCAAATTATATTGTAACGTATGGAGAGCTTAAATCATATAATCTAAGAAAAAATCTTGCAAAACTTGAACCTACGCTTGCCATAAGAGAAGGGATGTTCAATAATATAGGAGATATGAATATAAAGGTTAACAGAAAATATGGAGATAATGAACAGTATTTAGAGGATATAATTCTTCATAAAATTAATTTTGATGATGAGATAAATAGAATTGTTATTAAAGCTGAATCAGGAGAGATTACAAGTAATAACGAGAATTACCTACAACTAATTTTAAAAAATGGAAATAGATATGAAGAAGTTATAGCTGAAGATGCAGCTAGTAAAGAGAAATATCCTCATGCGAAAGTTTATTTTGAAGAGTATTTATTAAACATAGATATCTCTGAATTTAATAATGTTGACTTAAATGAAGAAAATTATAGATCAACATACAAAATGCAAAAAATTAGTCAATTAAAAACTAGTATAGATACACTAAAAACTAATTTTGAAAGAGACAAAGAGGTATTTAGTGTTAGTGTAACTAATAGTCATCCTCTTAAGAGGCTTCCTAACTTAGATAATAATAAATTAACAGATATAAATAAACCTATTTTTGATTTTATGAAATCAAAAGAAAACTATGATATTATTAATGTTCTCCAAAATTCAGAAAATGAAGTTGATATATTATTAAGACAAATAAATAATAAAAAGAAAAGCTACTTTCTTCAACAAAAATTAATTAACCTTCACACCTTAACAATAAATGAAAAGTACACTCTCATTTTTGGATGTATCTTTTTGTTTTTAATTGGTGCCTCTATTGGAGCTATAATAAGAAAGGGGGGGATTGGATTACCTTTAGTTCTTTCAATTTCTATCTTTCTAACATATCATTATATTGGAGTTTTTGGAAAAAATGCTGCTGAGGATAGCACAATAAATCCATATCTAGGCAGTTGGATATCAACACTTGTCATAGCTCCTTTTGCAATTTATTTAACTCGAATAATTTCCCTTGATCGAGACTTTAACTTTATTAATTTAGATAGGTTTTTAATCTTTTTTAGAAGACTATATAAGAAGAAATAATGGATGATATTAAATTAAATAAAATTCAAGATGCAATTGATGCAATAAAGAAAGGTGAAATCATTATTGTTGTTGATGATGAAAACAGAGAAAATGAGGGAGATTTTATTGCTGCTGCAGAAATGATAAATTCCTCAATGATAAACTTCATGGCTAAATATGGTAGGGGATTAATTTGTGTCCCTATGTCTGAAAAACTCTGTAATAATCTTGATCTAAAAAAAATGGTCCCTAATAATACTGACCCATTTGAAACTGCATTCACTGTCTCAGTTGATTTAAAAGGAAATGGAGTGACTTCTGGAATTTCTGCAGCTGATAGAGCTAAAACAGTTTTAGCTTTAGTAGACAATAAAACTAAACCCAGAGACTTAACAAGGCCAGGACATGTTTTTCCTTTAATTGCCAGAGAAGGTGGAGTTTTAAGAAGAACAGGCCATACAGAAGCATCTATTGATTTTTCTAGACTTGCGGGTTTAAAATCCGCAGGTGTATTGTGTGAGATTATGAATGATGATGGTACTATGTCTAGGTTACCAGAACTTATTAAAGTTGCTAAAAAATTTAATCTAAAAATAGTCTCTATCGAAGATTTAATAGCATATAGGATGAAAAACGATAGTTTAATATCTAAAATTTTTGATGAAAACATTTCTACAGAGCATGGAAGTTATAGATTAAGAGGATATAGACAAACAAATAACAATCAAATACATCTTGCATTAACTCTCGGGGAATGGGAACCATATGAACCGGTTTTAACTAGAATCAACTCTTCAGTTGTAGAAAATGATATTTTAAAAATTCTAGCTGGTAATAATGATAAAAACTATTCTAAAATTTTTGAAAAAATAAATGAAGCTGGAAAAGGTGCTATTATATTTATTAATCAAAATCTAGAGCCTGAAAATATTCTTGAGAGAATCAATAAATTAAAAGATTCAAATAATAAATTAAAAATTAACAATTCACTTAATCAAAAAGAGGATCTAAAAGACTTTGGAATAGGAGCACAAATAATTCATGATATAGGTATTTCAAAGATTAAAATATTAAGTAATTCAGGGAAAAAACCAAGAGTAGGATTATCTGGTTATGGTTTAAGTATAGATGAATACATTAAGTATTAAATGTATCTAACCACAACTTTATAGCCATATATGTAACCATAATCAAAAGTGTAATTCTGATTACTCTATCACCCTTATCGACAGACCACCTACTTGAGAGCCAAGCACCTACAATTGAGCCTAATACCATCCAAAGACCAACCATCCAAATAATTTTTCCATCTAATGCAAAAATTGCTATCGCAGCTATAGAATAGAAAAAAACTGAGAATGCCTTTACTGAATTTGTCCTAATCAGACTTAATCTACTTACTTGAGTAAGAAGAAGCATAATAATAATTCCTACTCCAGCCTGAAGAAATCCACCGTAAATTCCTATAAAAAAGAAACCAATTAATGCTGCTACTAGATATTTACCTGATAGTCTTTCAGGCAAATCAAGAGATGCTATTGATTTAGATCTAAACACTATAATTAAACCAACGCTTATCATTATAATTGCAAGGAATCTTTTAAATGTATCACCATCAATATCTATTGCTATTTTTGCTCCAATTATAGCTCCAAAAGTAGCTGCAATACCAAAATATAAGCCATATGGATGTGTGCTGACACCCTTACTTTTATACCCATAACTTGCAACAATAGCAGCTACAATAACCATTAATCTATTCGTTCCATTTGCTGTAGCCTCATCAAGACCTAAGAATAAAATCAAAACAGGTAATGTAACTAAAGAACCACCACCTGCA
>SGZK01000010.1:0-13984 GCA_004214195.1 Flavobacteriales bacterium
AGTGATGAAGATCAAAAAAATAATAACTATAAGAAAGGAGATACCGAGGGTTTTGTTAACTTTGGCCTTAGTATAGAAGGTATTCTATGTTCAGTAATTATGGTGGAGAAAAAAGATGAAGGTGTTGTTAAACTCTCTTTTAGATCAAAAGGAGAAATTTCAGTAAACGACTTTGCAGCAAACTTTTTTAATGGAGGTGGACATATTCATGCAGCAGGTGGAATTTCTTATTTAAGTCTAGCTGAAACTGAAGAAAAATTTTTAAAAGATATATTAACCCATATAAAATCATAGTTATGAAGAAACTCAAGTTCTTATTGATTAGCTCTGTTTTATTAATTAATTCATGTAACAATATGGATAAAAATAACAATCCTATTCCTGGTGCCAAAGGTGCACTAGAAGAAACTTACGCAAGCTTAACAGATGGCATTTATGCTGATATACAAACCAATAAAGGAGACATGATTCTTAAACTCACTTATAAGGAAACCCCTTTAACAGCATCTAATTTTATTGCTCTTGCAGAAGGAGATCATCCATTAGTATCTGAAGAGTTTAAAAACAAACCTTATTATAATGGGATAAAATTTCATAGAGTAATTAATGACTTTATGATACAAGGTGGAGATCCAACAGGAACAGGTTCAGGAGGTCCAGGATATAGTTTTGAAGATGAATTTGTTGATAATCTTAAGCATGATGGACCTGGTGTTTTATCTATGGCTAATTCAGGACCAAATACTAATGGTAGTCAATTCTTTATTACCCATCTAGAAACTCCATGGCTTGATGGGAAACATAGTGTTTTTGGCAAAATTGAAATAGGTCAAGAAATTATTGATAAAATAGAACAAAACGATGTAATCAATAAACTTGAAATAATTAGGATTGGTCAAACCGCTAAAGATTTTGATGCTACAACCGTATTTAATAAATATATAGAGTTAAATAAAAAATCTAACGACGAGAAATTAGATGAACAAAAGAAATGGTTAGAGGATATTAAAAAAATGTATGAATCAACTGATAGTGGAATATCATATAATATTACAAAAAAAGGAACTGGAGAAAATGCAAAAGATAACGATAATGTTAAGGTCCATTATTCACTCAAACTAATTGATGGTTCAGAGGTTGATTCTTCTTTAAGTAGAGGCGAGCCAATTGAGTTTACCTTAGGTGTTGGACAGGTTATACCAGGATGGGATGAAGGAATAAAACTACTAAACAAAGGTGCTTCATGTACATTAGTTATTCCTCCTAACCTTGCATATGGTGAAGCTGGAGCTGGTAATGGTGTTATACCTTCAAATGCAACCTTAATATTTGAGGTAACACTTGTAGATATAAATTAGAGAGTAATCCAATATATGAGAATTGGCTTTAAAAAAATAATTGCTTTACTTCTTATACCCCAGTTACTAATATTATCATATCTAAAAAACAATCCAAGAATTGTAGAAGAATACTATAGCGAGTATATATATCAATATATATTCAAATATTATTCAATGCTATTCTCAGGATTTAACATAGCTATTGGTGATTTAATATTCTTCTTAGCTTTATTCTCATTTATAATCTACTTAATATTCTTTTTTAGATTTAAAAAGAATGATTTTGTAAATGTTTTTGCAGTCCTATCAATTACAATATTTCTTTTCTACAGTTTATGGGGATTAAACTACTTTAAAACACCCCTGATAAGTAAATTAGATATAGGTGAAGTAAAATATGAATCTCTTGAAAAAACATTAACTGAACTAATAAATGATGTAAATCAAATTCATCTTTTATTAGGTGATAAAAATATTACAATAAATGACCTAGAATTTGACAAAGAAAAAGCCTTAAGTGAATTAAAATTAAACAACGTTAAAAAGTTCAATAAAATTCCAACAACCAAATTTGTAAAAAAATCTATCTTCTCTAAATTATACTTATATCAAGGAGTATCAGGATATATAAATCCTTTTACACTTGAAGCTATAGTAGTTAAAGATATACCTTCTATTGACTTCTCAATCACTGTTCTACATGAACAAGCTCACCAACTAGGATATGCTGCTGAAGAAGACGCTAATTTTTTAGCATTTGTTTCTTCAATAAATAATCAAGATCCATTAATTAAATATTCTGGATATGTATTTGGATTAACTTATTTTTTAAATGAAATACAAATTAACCATAAAGAGAATCTAAGTTTGTTTACAGAAAAAATTAATCCAGGAATAATTGAGGATATAAATTCTAGAAGAAAATTCTGGGCAAAATACAGTAATAATATAATTAATGATGTGCAGAGTATATTGTATGACTTTTATCTTAAGTCTAATAACCAAAAATCTGGTATTCGTAGTTATAGCAAAATTGTCAATCATATTATAAATTACTATGAGGATGATAAGAGTTTATTAAATTATTAATATCTTAAATAAAAAAACCAATTATAGTGTCTAGAATACTATTCATATTCCTTTTATCTATTTCTTTTTCTTTTAGTCAAGATTATTTTATAGTAAATGATGGTGTCAAAACTAAAGAACATCAATACGAGGCATTTACTAATGGAAAAATTCATACTAAATCTGGAATTATTAATAGTGGCACACTTTTAATTAAAGATGGAGAAGTTATATCAGTAGGAACAAATATTAACATACCAGAAAACACTATTATTCATAATCTAAATGGAAGCTATGTATATCCATCCTTTGTTGAATTAAACTCTTCTTTTGGAATAAAAAAAATCTCTAGAACAGGCTTTAGTAGAAGTTCTCAATATGAACCTTCACGAGTTGGATATTATTGGAATGATCATATACTTAGTGATTATAGCAGTCTAAATGATTTTAAGTATAACAAAGTTGATGCTAAACAATTAAGGGATATAGGTTTTGGAGTAGTTAATACTCATAATCCTGATGGTGTCCACAGAGGAACTAGTATTGCTGTTGCATTAATTGATAATCAAAATGAATCGTATAGGATAATTTCTCAAAAAGTAGCTGAACACTATTCTTTTACTAGAAGCTTACAATCAAGCCAAGCCTACCCTAGTTCAGTCATGGGTTCTATAGCACTAATTAGACAATTATACTATGATGCAAATTGGTACTCTCAAGGAGTTGCAAATAATAAAGATCTTGCAATCGAATCTTTAATTGAAAATAGGGAGTTACCTAAAATATTTGATGCAAATGATAAACTTAATGTATTAAGGGCTGCTAAATTATCTAAAGAATTAAGCCTCAATTTTATTATAAAAGGTTCTGGAAAAGAGTATGAAAATGTAAGGGAAATAAAAGATTTCAAAAATCTATTAATTATTCCAATTAATTATCCAAAGGCATATGATGTTTCTAATCCTCACTTAAATAAAAGACTTTCAATAAATCAATTGAGATATTATAATCAAGCTCCTGCAAACTTATCTATTCTTGAGAAGAATAATATTAATTTTTCTATTACATCTTCAGATTTACCAAGTAAAAAATCATTTCTAACTAATCTTAGAAAAGCCATTAAACATGGATTAAGTAAGGATAAAGCTTTAGAATCACTAACTACTATTCCTGCAAAAGCTATTGGAATGGGTAATAAAATTGGAGCTATTGATAAAGGCTATTATGCAAACTTCCTGGTAACCTCTGGGCCTATTTTTCATGAGGAAACAATAATCTATGAGAATTGGGTTAAAGGACAAAAACACGTAATAAATGATAGAAAAATTGTAAATATTGATGGTAGTTACAGCCTAAATATTAATGAAAGAGATTACAAGATTTCATTAAACGGTAGTCAAAAAAAGATATCTACAAGTATTCTTAGAGATTCTATAAAAATAAATTCTAAAATATCATATAAGGACAATTGGTTATACTTAACAATTTTTGATAAGAGTAATGATAAAACATCTTTCGCTCAAATATCATCAAGAATTAATACTAAATCTGAAATTCTATTTACAGGAAATGATTTTGAAGGAAATGATTTTTCTTCAAAAATGACTTTTATTTCTAAAAATGAAAAAATGAAAAAGAAAAGTCAAAAAGAATCTAATTTGGAAATTTCACCTATCACCTATCCTAATGTAGGTTATGGGTTAAAATCCTCTCCAATTAAGGAGAATATACATTTTTATAATGCAACGCTTTGGACTAATGAAGATGTGGGAATTCTTAATAATAGTGATATACTAGTTAGTAATGGGGAAATAATTGAAATAGGACAAAATCTTAATACTCCTAGTGGTTTTACTAGAATCGATGCTTCAAATAAACATATTACCTCTGGTATTATTGATGAACATTCACATATGGGAGCATCAAGTATTAATGAGGGGGGTCATAATTCTTCTGCAGAGGTATCAATAATGGATGTTATTAATCCTGATGATATTAATATTTATAGAAATTTAGCTGGAGGTGTTACTACAGTACAAATACTTCATGGATCTGCTAATCCTATAGGGGGTCAATCCGCTATTATTAAATTAAAATGGGGCTCTAAAATCAATGAAATGTTTTTCCCAAATGCTGATCCATTTATAAAATTTGCTTTAGGAGAAAATGTTAAACAATCTAATTGGGGAGGTAGTAGGTTCCCGCAAACTAGAATGGGTGTTGAACAAGTATTCATTGATCATTTTGATAGAGCTAAAGACTATGGAAATAAATGGGAAAAATATAATTCACTTAGCAAAAGAGAAAAAGCAAGATCTGTAAAACCTAGATATGATGAAGAAATGGAAACTCTATGGGAAATAATTAAAGGTGAAAGATTTGTAACAAGTCACTCTTATGTTCAAAGTGAAATTAACATGCTTATGAAAGTTGCAGAAAAGTTTAATTTCAGAATAAACACTTTCACTCACATTCTTGAAGGTTACAAGGTTTCAGATAAAATGTTTGAGCATGGTGTTGGAGCTTCAACATTTTCAGACTGGTGGGGTTACAAATATGAGGTTAACGATGCTATACCATATAATGGTGCAATAATGCATAATGTTGGAGTAACTGTAGCATTTAATTCTGATAGTTCTGAATTGTCCAGGAGACTTAATATAGAAGCTGCTAAAGCTGTTAAATATGGTGGTGTTTCAGAAGAAGAGGCATGGAAATTCGTAACCTTAAATCCAGCAAAACTTCTTCATTTAGATGATAAGGTTGGTAGTTTAAAAGTTGGAAAAAATGCTGATATAGTTGTTTGGAGTGGACATCCTATGTCAATCTATACTAAGGCTGAAAAGACAATGATTGATGGAGCTTTTTACTTTGATACAGAAACACATCAAAATAAAAACAAAGAAATAAAAAAAGAGAAGGAATCTCTTATAAAGAAAATGTTAAATGAAAATAAAAGCGGAGGAGGTTCATCTAACGCAGGCCCATTTAGAAGACCAACAATAGAAATTCAAAAAGAATTTAATTGTGAAACGATTGATTAATATTATGACAATGAAAAAATTATTAATTATTGGAACATTACTTATAGCAAATAGTTTGATATCTCAACAAACTCCCGGAAAAGATCAGTCTAAATCAGTTCTTATAGTTGGTGCTACAGCTCATATTGGTGATGGAAGCATAATTGAAAAAAGTTTTATTGGCTTTGAAAATGGGATAATTAACCTTGTTACTTCAGAATATAAATTAGATAATAATAATTATGATACTATAATAAACGCATCTGGGAAACATTTATACCCTGGGTTTATAGCTTTAAATTCAAATCTTGGATTAGTTGAGGTAAATTCCGTAAAAGCAACTGTAGATGATGATGAATCAGGAGATTTTCTTCCAAATGTTAGATCAATAATTGCATATAATGCTGAATCTAAAGGAGTAGAAAGTATGAGGCCAAATGGTGTTCTTTTAGCTCAAATAACTCCAAATGGAGGAATTATATCAGGAAGTTCATCAGTTGTTCAGCTAGATGCTTGGAACTGGGAAGATGCAGCTATATCATATGATGAAGGAATACATTTAAACTGGCCAAGTCCATATAGTTTTGGGAGATGGTGGCTAGGAGAAGATAGAGGCCTGAAAGTGAATCCTAACTATGTTAATCAAACAAAAAGAATTGAAGAATTCTTTGAAAAGTCTAAGGCAACAATGAATATCAATTTATCAATGAATCTTAAGAGCAGGGCAATGAAAGGAATCTTTAATGGTGATAAAACAATATATCTTCATGCTGATGATGAAAAAGAGATAATTGATGGGATTTCTTTTTTGAAAAAAAACAATATTAGTAAAGTGGTATTAGTAGGAGGAACTGGGTCAGGGAGTCTAATAAGTTTCCTAAAAGAAAACAATATACCTGTAATTTTGACTCAACCATATAGACTTCCATTAGAAGCTGATACTGATCCTAGAGATACATATAAAATAGCTAACAAACTTGTTAAGAATGGTATTTTGGTGTCTATAAATCCCAATGGAACTGGTCAAGAGAGAGTTGCTACAAGAAATTTACCATTTTATGCAGGGAGTTTCTCTTCATATGGCTTAGAGAAAGAGGAGGCTTTATCTCTTATTACACTTAATGCTGCAAAAATTTTAGATTTAGACCATAAATTAGGATCTATAGAAGTAGGCAAAGATGCAACTCTTTTTATTTCAGATGGAGATGCGTTAGATATTATGACAAATAATCTCTTAAAAGCATATATATCGGGAAGGTCTATTAGCCTTGAAACCCATCAAACTAAACTTTGGAAAAGATATTCTAACAAATTTTCAAATTAATTTTTCATAGAATATATAATTTTTAATCTGAAATTATTATTTGTAATTTTAGATAGATATATCTATTAATGTTAGTTGAAGATAAAATATTACCAAAAGAAATAAATAATCTTTATAAAGATTTAGTTCAAAGCAGTTACCAAAAACTAAATGAAGAAGAAAAGAAGATTATTAAGGATTCTCTTATAATTGCTTATAATGCTCATGACGGTCAATTAAGAAAATCTGGAGAGCCCTATATATATCACCCTCTTGGAGTCGCTAAAATTGTAGCTCATAATATTGGACTTGATAGTGATTCAATAGCTGCTTCACTTCTTCATGATGTAGTTGAAGACACAAAACTGACCATCACAGATATTAATAAAGCTATGGGTAATAATATAGGTAAGATTGTTGATGGGCTAACTAAAATATCTATTCTTAGAAAGAATAAAGACTATTCAGTTCAAGCTGAAAATTATAGGCGAATGCTTTTAACTCTTCATAATGATATAAGAGTTATTCTTATAAAAATTGCAGATAGACTTCATAATATGAGAACCATTGAATATTTAGATGACATAAAAAAGGAAAAAATTGCTTCTGAATCACTTTATATATATGCACCATTAGCTCATAGGGTAGGATTATTTAATTTAAAAAATGAGCTTGAAGATCTTAGTCTAAAGACTATTGAGCCTAAAACATATAAATCCATAAAAAATAAATTTGATAAAAGTCAAGATAGTCAAGAAAAATATATAGAATCATTTAAAAAATTAATAATAGAGAGTTTAACTGATCAAAAAATAAAATACTCAATAAAGGGCAGAAATAAGTCTATATTTTCTATAAATAACAAAATGAAAAATAAGAATATTTCTTTCAATGAAGTATATGATAGATTTGCAATTAGAATAATATATGCATCCTCAAAAAAGGATGAAAAGTTTATAGCATGGAAAATATATTCAATAATTTCTGATCACTTTACTCCAAATCCTGCTAGATTTAAGGATTGGATTACATATCCTAAAGTTAATGGTTATGAAGCGCTTCATTTAACTGTGGTTGGTCCAGAAAACAGATGGGTTGAAGTTCAAATTAGATCAGAAAGAATGGATGAAATAGCCGAGAAAGGTTATGCTGCCCATTATAATTATAAACATGGAGAAACAAAACAAAGAGAAGTTGATATATGGTTAAATAAACTTCAAGATGTATTGATTGATGATTCTCAATATGCTATTGACTTTGTAGAAGACTTCAAACTAAATTTTTATTCAGAAGAAATTTATGTTTTCACACCTAAAGGTGATCTTAAATCAATAAAAAGTGGATCTACAGCACTTGATTTTGCTTTTAATATTCACACTGATATAGGTACTAAAACTAGAGGAGCTAGAGTAAATGGAAAACTTGTCCCATTAAGTCATATTCTTAAAAGTGGAGACCAAGTTGATATTATGACATCTAAAAATACTAAACCATCAGTTAACTGGCTTGATTTTGTTGTGACATCTAAAGCAAAATCAAAAATCAAGTCTTCATTGAATATTGAAAAAAAGAGAATTTCTATTGAAGGAAAAGAAATCTTAAGAAGAAAATTGAAACACTTTAAGATTAAACTTGATGACAAAATTTCTACCTCTATGATGAAATTCTTTAATATTAATGCAAGTAATGATCTTTTTTTTAGTGTTGGCAATGGAACCATTGATAATAAGAAAATAAAAAAATTTGTAACTGATTATAATAGGTCATTTATTGGATTTATCAAAAGACGTATTGGTTCTAATAAGAAAAAAGTTGATAAAATTAATGAAAGTGACCACTCTATTAAATTTGATAAACTTATATTTGGTAAAGAGCAAGAATCATTAAAATATTCAATGGCCAATTGTTGTGACCCAATACCTGGAGACTCTGTTTTCGGTTTTGTATCTGTTAATGATGGTATTAAAGTTCATAAAAAAGATTGTTCCAATTCAATATCATTAAGATCTAATTATGCTTATAGAGTAATCTCTGCGAAGTGGATTGATTCTCAATCTCACGAATTCAATACTAAGATAAATTTAACGGGTATTGATGATTTGGGAATTATAAGTCAGATTACATCAACTATTTCTGATTCAATGAATGTAAACATGAATAAAATATCATTTGAGTCTAACGATGGCTTGTTTACAGGAACTATAAGCTTAGAAGTAAAAAACAAGGTAATTTTAAATAAATTATTAAAAAGTTTGAAAAAAATCAAGGGTATTGAAAAAGTTACAAGAAACTAAAAAAGAAATTATATGATAGTAAAAAGTAAAGATAAAAATGAAATTGTATTAAATGTTTTTACAGAATTTTTAAATTCAAATAGTCACAGAAAAACACCTGAACGATACAAAATTTTAAATGAAATTTATTCTATAGATGGTCACTTTGATATTGACCTTCTTTACGAAAAAATGAATAAAAAAAAATATCGAGTAAGCAGAGCAACTCTATATAACACCATTGAACTTTTATTAGAATGCGGCCTTGTTAGAAAGCATCAATTTGGCGATTCTAGTTCTCAATTTGAAAAATGTTTCTTTAATAATCAGCATGACCATCTTATTTTGACAGATACTGGTGAGGTGAAAGAATTTTGCGACCCAAGAATTCAATTAATTAAAAAAAGTATTGAAGAAATATTTAATGTAGATGTTAAGGATCATTCACTAATATTATACGCTTCAACTAAAAAAAATAAATAAATATGTCTTTAGATGTTCTTCTAGGCCTTCAATGGGGGGATGAAGGTAAGGGTAAGATAGTTGATGCAATTACAAATTCATATGATATAATTGCAAGGTTTCAAGGTGGACCAAATGCTGGTCATACTATAGAATTTGATGGACACAAACATGTTTTACATACAATTCCATCGGGAATTTTTAATAAAGAAGCAATCAATGTAATAGGCAATGGTGTAGTAATCGATCCAGTTATTTTTAAAAATGAAATTGAAGGTTTAAAAAAATTTGATTTTGATATGAGAGATAAACTATTAATTTCAAATAGAGCTCATGTAATTCTACCTACTCATAAAATAATAGATGCAACTTCAGAGGCTTCTAAAGGAAAAAAGAAAATTGGTTCAACATTAAAGGGAATCGGTCCTACTTATATGGATAAAACTGGAAGAAATGGAATAAGAATTGGTGATTTAAACAGTAATAATTGGGTTGAGAAGTATAATACCCTTAAAAGTAAACATCTTACTCTTTTATCAAATTTTAATCTAAAGGTTGATTTAGACTTAAATGAATTAGAAGATGATTTTTTTAAAAGTATTGAAGTATTAAAAAGATTCAATTTTATTGATAGTGAAGAATATCTAAATAATTCTCTAAATAATGGCAAACAAATTTTAGCAGAAGGTGCTCAAGGATCACTTTTAGATATTGATTTTGGAACTTACCCTTTTGTTACATCATCTAATACGACTGTATCTGGAGCTTGTTCTGGTCTTGGAGTAGCACCTAATAAAATTAAAAATGTTATCGGGATATTTAAAGCATATACGACTAGAGTTGGATCTGGACCTTTTCCTACTGAATTAGTTAACGAAATTGGAGAACGTATTAGAAAAACAGGGAATGAATATGGAGCAACTACAGGTCGAGACAGAAGATGTGGGTGGTTAGACTTAATAGCATTAAAATATTCAATAATTATTAATGGAGTAACTGAGTTAAATATGATGAAGGCAGATGTTTTAAGTGGATTTAAATCTCTAGAGGTCTGCACATCTTATAATATTAATGGTATCGAAACTCAAACATTACCTTTTGACCTTAATTTAGAGAATATTGAACCTATTTTCAAAACCTTCAAAGGTTGGTCTGAAGATATATCTAAGATTACTAGAGAAGAGGAGCTGCCAATAGAACTTCTTGAATATGTTTCATTTATTGAAGAATTTATTAAAGTGCCAATAAAATTAATTTCTGTTGGTCCAGATCGATCTGAGACAATTTATAGAATTAAATAATGAAAAATCTTTTATCTCTTATTGTATTTATATTTTTTACAATTTATAGTTTTTCTCAGGAAACAAAAGTTGTTGAAATTATACAAGCAGGAACATCTATTCGAAACTCTAGTGAGTATCCAGGTGCAACTATCTTGATTAAAGATGATACCAAAAAAGTCATTCTGTTTCATGATGGGGCAAAAATTGAATCTGATATTTCATATTACTACCCTTCCGAAAATTCATTCAAAGCCAATGGAAGAGTAATATTTAGTCAAGGAGATACTTTAACAATGACATCTAATAATTTTGACTATGATGGAATAAAAAGAAAAGGTATAGCATGGGGTAATGTAGAATTAATTAGACCTGACATGTTATTAAGGACAGACACACTTTACCTTGACAGAGTATCAAACATTGCTTATTATAATACTAATGGTACAATAATAGATAATGAAAATACTTTAAAGAGTAAACTTGGAGTTTATTTCTTGAATGAAAAAAAATATAATTTTAAATCTAATGTAAAAATTAACAATCCTGAATATAATGTGATTTCTGATGAACTTGAATACTTTACTGAATCTGATATAGCATATTTTAATGGTCCTTCTAATATAATTGGATCTGACTATGAAATTTTTTGTGAATTAGGATTTTATGATACTAAAATTCAAAAAGGATATTTTAAAAAAAATGCAATAATCAATTATGATGGGAAAATCATTAATGGTGATAGCATTTACTTTGAAAATGAGAAATCATATGCAGCTGCATCTAATAATATTATAATTAACGATACAATAAACAATTCTATTATTACTGGACATTACGGTGAGGTTTTTAAATCAATAGATTCAATGATTATTACAAAGAATGCTCTTGCAGTTAGTATATTGGAGAGAGACTCACTTTATATTCATTCAGATACATTAACTATTACTGGACCAGATGAAAATAAAATTCTTAAAGGCTTTTATGATGTTAGAATTTTTAAAACAGATGTTAGGGGTAAATCAGATTCAATACATTATAACCAAACAAATGGACTAATAAAATTACTAAAAAGACCTTTAAGTCAGTCCATTGTCAGAAATCTTTCAGATGAAGAAAAGAATAAGAAAAATCCTATTGTCTGGTTTGGAAAAAATCAACTTACAGGAAATGAAATTTTTTTAAAATCTAACCCTCAAACTCAAGAGCTTGATTCACTGCATATTTACGGAAATGTTTTTATGATTCAGAAAGATTCTATTAGTGAAGATGGTTATAATCAAATTAAAGGAGAAAAATTAGATGGGTCTTTTCAAGATGGTAAACTTAAAAATGTTAATGTTGTAAAAAATAGTGTTATTCTATACTATATGCATTCTGATGATGGAGAAGATTTCCTAGGATTAAACAAAACTCTTTCTAGTTCAATTCTTATTAAGTTTGAAAATAATGAGATAATTGAAGTGTCTTTCTACAAAACCCCAGATGGAAATATTATCTCTGAAAAAAACATAATTTCAAATGAAAAGACTCTACCTGGGTTCATTTGGAGAGATGAAGAAAGACCTAATAGTGTCCAAGATTTATTTAGTAATGCTGACAAAGCTCTAAAAATAGTTGAAATAGAATAGCTTAGACTGTTAACTATTTTGTTGACAATAAATGTTTAGAGGTATACTTTTGAGTTTTTGAGATGATTAATTTTACCAAAAACAATAAATGTTTAGAGAATACAAGGAGAGTGTATTGAAATTTGAGGATATGCTTAGGACTAATGCTAATTTGTATTTTGACTCTACAGAATTTATTAATATCACACATCATTATATTGATAATGCAAATTTTTCTTTAGCTGAAAAAGCAATTTCAATGGGACTTCAACAACATCCTAATAATATTGATCTTATGTTATTAAGTTCTGAGCTTTTAATTTTTAACTCTAACTATGATGATGCATATAAAATTCTTGATTTTATAGAGGAAATTGACCCAATAAATAAAGAGGTTTATCTTCAAAAAGCAACAATTTATTCAAAAAACAATCTCGGACAAAAGGCTATTGAAATTTTAAAGAAAGCTCTTGATTTTAGTGATGATAAATATGAGATTTGGAATATGATAGGTATGGAATTTCTTCTTTTAGAAGAATACAATTCAGCTATTCCTTTTTTTAAAAAATGTATTAAAAATGATCCTGATGACTATCAATCACTTTATAATCTTATTTTTTGCTATGAAAACGTTAATAAACATAAAGATTCTATTGTAATTCTGAATGATATTCTAGAAAAAAGCCCTTATTCAAAAATAGCATGGCACCAATTAGGGAAAATATATTCAAAGTTAAACATGAGCAAAGAAGCAATTTCTTCTTTTGATTTTGCAATAATCTCAGATGATGAATTTATTAGCGCTTATATAGAAAAAGGGAAATTACTTGAAAAAGAAGGTAGATATAATGAAGCGATTAACAATTACAAAATAACTATAAGACTAAACGAACCTAACTCATTTATAATAATGAGAATAGGATTATGTTATCTGAAATCAAAAAACTACAAACTTGGAAGAAAGTTTTTGAAGAAAGCTATTCGAATTGATTCCACAAATGAAACTGCATGGATTGAATTAATTGACTTATATCTTAAGGATGACAATTATAGACACGCCTCATACCTTGTTGAAAAAGCAATAAGTTCAAATCAGGAAAGCATAAAAATTCTTAAAAAAAGTTTTGAAATAAATTATAAAAAAGGATCATTTATTCAAGCAATAAAAAAT
Organism: Flavobacteriales bacterium; assembly: GCA_004214195.1. GTDB lineage: Bacteria > Bacteroidota > Bacteroidia > Flavobacteriales > Flavobacteriaceae > Marisimplicoccus. The sequence continues at coordinate 13,531 of SGZK01000010.1, forward strand.
GCTGAAAACTTAATTCAATTAGGGGACTTAAAATGGAATAATTGGAAAAATATTATAAAGTGCTTAATTAAAATTAAAAGTTGGGATAAAGCATTAAAAACAGGACTTAAGGCAAAGAAAATTTTTCCTACAAAAGTATATTTAGATTATTTAATCTCAGGTTGTCTAATAAAGCTTGGCAAAAAAAATGAAGCTATTTACTTTTTTCAAAATGCAAAAAAAATAAAAAAAATTCCTCAAAAATTAGCAGAAAATTTCCCTGAGCTAGCAAATGAAAAAAAATTTCTTTCATAATTTTTAGTATCTTAACAAGGCATGAGAAAGTATTATTTTTTCCTCTTCCTTAAAGGCTTATCAATGGGAGCTGTTAATAAAATTCCTGGTGTATCTGGAGGTACAGTTGCATTTATTACTGGGATTTATGAAGAATTAATTGATTCAATTACTAAAATTA
>SGZK01000011.1:0-13175 GCA_004214195.1 Flavobacteriales bacterium
AAAATTCAAAGATTAAAATTGAAATTTCTAAATCTAAAGAATTACAAAAGAACGGTAATTCTTTAATTGAATTTCTTTTTAAAGGAAATAAAGGGACTAATTATAATGAACTAAAAAATATTGCATCTGGAGGGGAAGTTTCAAGAATTATGCTATCAATTAAGAGTATTTTATCAAAATATAAAAAGCTTTCAGCTATAATTTTTGATGAAATTGATACTGGTGTATCAGGGATTGTGTCCTCAAAAGTGGCTAATCTAATGTATAACATGTCTAGGAATATGCAAGTTTTAACAATAACTCATCTTCCTCAGGTTGCATCCAAGGGAGATAATCATTTTAAAGTTTTTAAATATGAATACCAAAATAGGACTATAACAGATATTAAATTATTAAATAAATCTGATAGAATTAATGAAATTGCTGAAATGTTATCAGGGAAAAAACTAAACAAATCTGCTAAAGAGCTTGCTAATCAGTTATTGAATTAAGTGTATCTTTATAAAAAAAAGTAATGTCAAATTCTATTCTTAAAGGTAAAAAAGGAATAATATTTGGAGCTCTTGATGAAAGTTCAATAGCTTGGATTACAGCAAATAAGATTTATGATGAAGGAGGAAGGTTTGTTTTAACAAATGCACCTGTTGCAATAAGAATGGGAAATATAGAAAAGCTTGCAAAGCAAACAGAATCTAAAGTTATTCCCGCTGACGCTACAAGTTTAGAGGACCTAGAAAACCTTATTAAGAGTACATTGAATGATTTAGGGTCTAAATTGGATTTTGTTCTTCACTCGATTGGAATGTCAGTTAATGTTAGAAAAGGCAAAGAGTATACTGATTTAAACCATGATTGGATGACTAAGGGTTGGGATGTTTCAGCAGTTTCCTTTCATAAACTAATGCAAACACTTTTTAAATTAGATGCTATGAATGAATGGGGAAGTATCGTAGCATTAACTTATATAGCTTCTCAGAGAACTTTTCCAAATTATAATGATATGGCTGACAATAAAGCATATTTAGAATCTATAGCTAGGAGTTTTGGTTATTATTTTGGGAAAGAAAAAAAAGTTAGAGTTAACACTATATCTCAATCCCCAACTTTAACAACAGCTGGAAAGGGAATTAAAGGTTTAGATGATTTTTTAAATTATGCTGAATTGACATCTCCTCTTGGTAATGCCAGTGCTGAAGAATGTGCAAATTATACTATTTCTTTATTTAGTGACTATACTAGGAAAGTTACATTACAGAATTTATTTAATGATGGTGGATTCTCAAATGTAGGAGTTAGCCAAGAAATAATAGATAAACTTAATAGTAAATGATATTAGTAGGATTAACTGGGGGGATAGGATCTGGTAAATCAACTGTTATTAATCATTTTAAAGAATTAGGAGTTAATTGCTATCAAGCTGATAAAGAGGCGAAAAAACTAATGGATTCTGATCACGATCTGATAAGAAAAATACAAAATTCTTTTGGAGATAAGATTTATATCAATTCAAAATTAGATAGAAAGAAATTAGCAAGTATTGTATTTAACAATAAAGAAAAATTGGATCTTCTTAATTCTCTTGTGCATCCTGCTGTTAACATTCATTTTATTAATTACTGTATAGGCTTAAAGGATGTGTATATAATCAAAGAAGTTGCAATAATTTTTGAGACAAAAACTCAAGATAAATTTGATAAAATAATTCTAGTAAAAGCTCCAAAAGAGGAACGTATTAATAGAATTATTAATAGAGATAAATGTAATAGGCAAGAAGCCATTGATAGGATAAATAATCAAATTGACGATGAAGATAAGGTAGATAAAAGTGACTATATAATTGAGAACATTAATATAATAGATATCCCCAAAAAGGTTCTTAAAATACATAAAAACATACTAAATACTATCTAAATACATTAACATTGCATTAAGATTTTTTTAAATTTAAATTCCGAATTTTGTAAAAAAATAAAAAGTGAGTCGAAAATTTTATATATCACTTGTTGCATTAATGTCCTTTTCTTTAATAGGAATAATTTTTCTTCAAGGTTATTGGATATATTCTTCTTGGGAAAATAAGGAAGAAGAATTTTCTCTTTCTGTTAATAGATCCTTGATGGAAGTGTCATTAGAGGTTAAGAATAGAGAGTTGAACGATTACGTTAATGCATACCAAATGTTAATAGATTCTATAGGAGCACCTAATGAATCAAATTTTACTGATGTTTTTCTTTTTCTTGATGAAGATCAATCTACAAACTTATCTACATTTTTTGCATACGGAATTCTTGAAGAAGATTACAATATTAGTATACCTGATAATCTATCAAGTAGTTTAAGTATAGATCAAAAAGTTAAAGATTATAAAGCTGTTAAAACAACAATTTTAAATAAAAACATTTTTGATAGAAGAGAAAATACTCTAAATTCTTCAATTTCTAAAATTAAAAGTGTCCAGGATATAGATGTTTTTAAGTTTGAGAAATATAAAACAGCATTTGAAGAATATGCTTCATCTCTTCCTATCCATAAAAGAACTACTTCAAGAGAAATTCAAGTATTGTTAGATCAAAGTTTTCAAGAAAGAAATATTACTACTCCTTATGAATTTGGTATATATAGTAATGGCTTATCAACAAAAATTAAATCTAATAATTACTTAGAAGTTCAATCAGGACCAAAATATACAATTACCTTTTTTGATGATATTTCAAGTCCTATAAAGTATGATTTGATTGTTTCTTTTCCAGAAAAAAGGGAATATGTTCTATCAGGGATAATTGGAATTGCATCATTGTCATTTTTGCTAACTTTAGTTATTATAATTTTATCGACAAGTGCATTATATCAAATTTTAAAGCAAAAAAAATTATCAGAAATAAAAAATGATTTCATTAATAATATATCTCATGAATTTAAAACACCTATTGCAACTATAAATCTTGCCCTTGACTCAATATCGAGTAATGAAAAAAATAAGATAACCGAAAAGACAAATTCATATTTAGGAATGATTAGAGAAGAGAATTCTAGAATGCTTTCCCAAGTAGAAAATATATTAAGAATTTCTCAGCTTGAAAAAAGTTCAAATCCTTTAAAAATGGAAGATATTGACTTACATGAAGTAATTGAAGATGCCACAGAACATGTAAAACTTTTGATAGGAAGCAAGAAAGGTAAGATTAACTTAAGATTAAATGCAATAAATAGGTATATCAAAGGGAATAAAAATCATCTTGAGAATATAATAATAAACATTCTTGACAATGCTATAAAATACTCTAAAAAATCTCCTCTTATTAATTTTACATCTGACACAATAGACGATAAAATACAGTTATGTATTGAGGATAGGGGGATTGGAATGGATAAATCTACACAAAAAATGATTTTTGAAAAGTTTTTTAGAGAACAAAATGGTGATATTCATAATATTAAGGGCCATGGACTTGGGTTATCTTATGTTAAAAAAATAGTTGATTTTCACAATGGGATCATTAAAGTTGATAGTAAAAAAGGAGTAGGTACAAAATTTTCTATAGAGTTTAAAAATATTTAATTAAATGAAGACTAATAAAAAAATACTTTTAGTTGAGGATGATTCAAATTTTGGGAGAATTCTAAAAGAATATCTATCTATTAATAATTATAATGTTGATTTAGCATCAAATGGTATTGAAGGTTATGAAAAGTTTAATAGATCAGAATATGATTTATGTATTCTTGATGTAATGATGCCTTATAAGGATGGGTTTACCTTAGCTAAAGAGATAAGGGAAAAAAATGACCATATACCTATAATCTTTTTAACAGCTAAAACTTTAAAAGATGACGTTTTGAAAGGTTATAAGGTTGGAGCTGATGATTACCTTACTAAACCTTTTGATTCTGAGATATTATTAGCTAAAATAAAATCATTATTTAGTAGAAAAAGTTTTCTTAAATCAAATGATTCAAATGTTTATGAATTTAATTTTAGTGAATTTAATTTTAATTCAAAGCTGAGAATGCTTATTCATAAGAATAATGACCCAATAAAACTTTCTCCAAAAGAAAATGAATTATTAAAAATGTTAGTCTTAAATATCAACGATCTACTTCCTAGAGATATTGCTTTAAATAAAATATGGAGAGATGATAACTACTTTACATCAAGAAGTATGGATGTCTATATAGCTAAATTGAGAAAATATCTTGAAAGCGATAAGAAAATAAAGATCATAAATATCCATGGAGAGGGATTTAGACTCACTGTAGATAAATAGCTATTTGCTTCTCGGATGATATTTTTTCATAACATTTAATAAATGTTTTGAGTCTAAATGAGTGTATATTTCTGTTGTAGTAATATTTTCATGGCCAAGAATTAATTGAATAGTTCTCAGATCAGCACCATTTTTTAAAAGATGAGATGCAAATGAATGTCTAAATGTATGAGGACTTATTTTTTTAGTTATCCCTGACTTTTTAGAAATATTTTTAATCAAAGTAAAAATCATATGTCTTGTTATTTTTTTACCATACTTACTTAGAATAAGAATATCATTTGACGACTCTTCTATTTTTTGATACTTTCTATTATTATTTATATAATCTATAATACTTTTCTTAGCCTTTAATCCAATTGGAACAAATCTTTCTTTATCTCCTTTTCCTAATACCCTGATTAGGTTTTCTTTAAAAAATATATTTGAAATCTTTAATTCAATTAGTTCACTAACTCTAATACCTGTTCCATATAAAATCTCAATTATTGTTTTGTTTCTTTGACCAAACTTTTCTTTTATATTAATAGAGCTAATCATCTGAGAAATTTCTTCAACATTAAGAATATCGGGAAGTTTTCTACCCAATTTTGGAGATTCTATATTAGACATTGGAGATGACTTTATATATTCTTCAAATACAAGAAATTTAAAAAAACTTTTAAGTCCTGAAATTTTTCTTGCTTGTGATCTAGGGCTATTTTTTTTTGAAGAGTTATATATGAATGAATTTAAAGTATCAGGGGTACATTCAATTGGTGATTCTTTAATCTTGTTATCTAAAATATAATTCTTTAATGAGATGATGTCATTTTCATAACTAACTATAGAATTTAAACTTAAACCTCTTTCAATTTTTAAATATGATTTATAATCTTTTATTGCTTGATTCCAGTCCAAAACAGTATTATATATTTAAAAATAATCTTTAATTATAAAATTTGATGAAATATTATCTTAAAATATTAAATTTATAGAATATGAAGATTAGTATAATTAATGGGCCAAATTTAAATTTACTAGGTAAAAGAGAAACTGATATTTATGGTTCAACTTCTTTTGATGATTTTTTTAAAAATATAGTTTCAAATTTTCCCGATGTTGATTTTGATTATTACCAATCTAATGTAGAGGGTGAATTAATTAATCAAATTCAAGATGTGGGTGATTCTTCAGATGGCATAATACTTAATGCAGCGGCTTTTACGCATACCTCTGTTGGTATTGCAGATGCTGTTAAATCTATTAAATCAAAGGTGATAGAGGTCCATATATCTAACACATTTTCTAGGGAATCATTTAGACACAAATCTTTTTTATCTCCTGTTGTAGATGGGATTATTGTTGGATTTGGTCTTGATAGCTATAGACTTGCAGTTGAAAGTTTAATCGAAAAAAATAAAAATTAAAGGTGAATAACCTCATCATATGCATCAGCTACAGACTCCATTAGCGCTTCACTCATAGTTGGATGAGGATGTACTGTTTTTAATATTTCTTTTCCAGTTGATTCTAGTTTTCTTCCTAGAACTGCTTCAGCAATCATATCAGTAACCCCATCCCCAATCATATGACAGCCAAGCCATTCTCCATATTTTTCATCAAATATTACTTTAATAAAACCTTCTGGTTTACCGCTAGCTTGAGCTTTACCTGATGCGGAAAAAGGAAACTTTCCTACTTTAATAGAATAACCTTTATCTTTTGCTTCTTCTTCAGTATATCCAACTGAAGCTACCTCTGGTGAACAATAAGTACAACCTGGAATATTTTTATAATCTAATGCCTCAATATCATGTCCAGCAATTTTTTCAACACATAAAATTCCTTCAGCAGAAGCAACATGAGCTAAAGCTTGACCGCTTATGATATCTCCAATGGCATAATATCCAGGAATATTTGTCTTATAAAATTCATCAACAAGAATTTTATCATTATCTACTGCAATACCAGTTTCTTCAAGACCTATATTTTCAATGTTACTTTTAATCCCAACTGCCGAGATAACAATATCAGCCTCTAATTCTGAAATTTGTCCTGAAGATTTAACTTGTAATCTAACGCCTTTTCCTTTTGTTTCAGATGATATAACTTCAGAACTTGTCATCAAATTAATTCCAGATTTCTTAAAGCTTTTTGCAAGTTGATTAGAAATGTCTTTATCCTCAACAGGAAGAATTCTATCAAGATATTCTACAACTGTAACTTCAGTACCCATTGAATTGTAGAAATATGCAAATTCAACTCCAATAGCTCCAGAACCAACAATAATCATTTTTTTTGGTTGTTTTGGAAGTACCATGGCTTCTCTATACCCAATTATTTTTTTGCCGTCCTGTTTAATTGAATTAATTTCTCTTGATCTAGCACCTGTTGCTATAATTATGTTTGTAGCACTATAGGTCTTCTCTTTACCTTCATATTCTACAGAAACTTTTTTTTCTGGTAGGATTTTTCCAAATCCATTAATAACATCAATCTTGTTTTTTTTCATTAAAAAGTTAACACCCTTACTCATTCCGTTTGCAACAGACCTACTTCTTTTAACTACAGATGAAAAATCTTTATCTATTTTATTAGCTGAAAGACCATATTGATCAGCTTTTTTTAAATATTCAAAAACTTGAGCTGATTTTAATAATGCTTTGGTTGGAATACACCCCCAGTTTAAACATACACCTCCAAGGCTTTCTTTTTCTATAATTGCAGTTTTAAATCCTAATTGACTTCCTCTTATTGCAGCAACGTAACCACCAGGGCCACTACCTAGAACTATTAAATCATAACTTTCTTTCATTTTTTATTATTTATAAAATTTATACTTGCAGAATTAACACAATATCTTTTACCTGTTTCAGTTGGACCATCATCAAATACATGACCTTGATGACCTCCACAATTTGAACAAATTATTTCAGTTCTTACCATTCCTAAACTTTTATCTTCTTTATAAATTATAGCTCCAGGAATAGCACTTTCATAACTTGGCCACCCACAATCAGAAACAAACTTATTATCACTTTTAAATAAAGCTTGGCCACAACCTTTACATTCATATGTACCTTTTTCAAAATGCATATTATAAACTCCTGTATAAGGCCTTTCAGTTCCTTTATTTCTTAGGATGTCAAATTCCTTAGGTGTTAACTCATCTTTCCACTCTTTTTCGCTTTTTTTCACTTTAAACTCTATTTTTTTATTATTATTTTGATTACTATAAAAAGTCTGACAATTTATAAAAAATGTATTCATAAAGAATATTACTCCTAATACAATAACCTTTTTCATAAAGAATATTTTTGACAAATATAAATATCTTTTATATTATTTTGTTACTTTGGGAATCCAATTAAATATATGTTTAATAGAAAAACACCATTACAGAAAGGAAGTAAAAAGCTAATTGGTGCCTGGACACTATATGATTGGGCTAATTCAGTTTATTCTCTTGTGATTTCTACAGCAATTTTTCCGATATACTATTCTGAATATATTTTTGCAAATTCAGATTCTATTTTATTATTTAATATGGATATAAACAAAGACACAGTAATTAGTTTGGTCTCCGCAACTTCTTTTATGATTGTTGCATTTTTATCTCCTCTACTGAGTGGGATTGCAGATTACTTGGGAAACAAAAAGACATTTATGAAATTTTTTGTTTATATGGGATCTTTTTCCTGTATTGGTCTTTATTGGTTTGAATTAGAAACCATTCAAGTCAGTTTAATCTTATACATTTTAGCATTAATTGGTTTATGGGGAAGCCTTGTATTTTATAACTCATATTTACCTGATATAACATATCCAGAGCAAACAAATATTGTTAGTGCAAAAGGTTTTACAATGGGTTATATAGGAAGTGTTATACTTCTAATTATTAATCTTATTATGATTACATATTATGAGCAACTTAACTTAAGTTCAGAAGTTCAAGCGATGAAATACTCATTTGTACTAGTTGGACTTTGGTGGCTATTATTTAGTCAATATTCATTTTATCATTTACCTAGAGGGAATAAAGGCGTTAAGCTTCCAAAAAATATTATATGGAATGGATTTAGAGAGCTTAAAGGTGTCTATAAAATAATTAGGTCTAGTAAAAAATTTACTAGATTTCTTACTGCTTTTTTTGTTTTTTCTTTCTCTCTTCAAACAATAATTTTTATTGCATCATATTTTGGAGTTACTGAAATAGAATGGTCATCATCTAGTGAACAAACTACAGGGTTAATAATTAGTATAATACTAATACAAATAATTGCTATTGTTGGAGCTATTTTATTCACTAAAGCTGCAGAGAAATTCGGAAATATACTTGTGTTAGCAATAGCTATTGCTTCATGGTCAATAATCTGTGGTTATGCTTATTTTATTACTACTCCTACTCAATTTTACCTAATTGCTGGTTTTGTTGGCTTATTAATGGGGGGTACCCAAACAATAGCAAGATCTACATATTCTTTATTTATTCCTGAATCAAAAGATACAACCTCATTTTTTAGTTTTTATGATGTAACTGAAAAGATTGGAATAGTAATAGGGATGGTTCTTTATGGATTGGCAGCTCAAATTACAGGTAATGTTAGATTCTCAGTATTAATCTTTATGTTCTTCTTTATTTTAGGAGCTATTCTACTTGCTAGGGTTCCTAAAGTTAAGATATAGTTTTATTGGCATGCCTTTTGTCCATATATATATAGCATTTTTATATATAGGGTATATATCAAATAATTTAAGTTAAATAGTCTATATAATGACAAAATGTCTTAAAAGTTTATGATATGAGTATAAATTTCAATAATATGGACAATGTGTCATTTGATGATTTAGAACCTGATTCAGAGTTTATTCCATTAATGACATCTGAAGATGAAGAGGCTCTAGAAAAAGAAAAATTACCAGAAGTCTTACCTATTTTACCACTGACAAATACTGTTTTATTTCCAGGGGTAGTTATTCCTATAAATGCAGGAAGAGATAAGTCAATAAAATTAATTAAGGATGCTAATAAATCAAATAAACTTATTGGAGTTGTTGCTCAAAAAAATAAATCTACAGAGAATCCAGGTATAGATGATATATATCATTTAGGTACAGTTGCAAAGATTTTAAGAGTTTTAAAAATGCCGGATGGAAATACAACAATAATTATTCAAGGGAAAAAAAGATTTAAAATTAAAACAGTTGTTAAAGAAGAGCCTTATATTCAAGCAACTGTTGATGCTATAGTTGATAATTTACCTAAAAAATTATCAAATAAATTCACAGCAACTATTGATGCAATTAAAGATATTGCTCTTAAAATAATTAAAGAAAATCCTAATATTCCATCAGAGGCTTCATTTGCAATTAAAAATATAAACAGTTCATCCTTTTTAATAAATTTTGTTTCATCAAATATGAACATTGGAATTATAGATAAGCAAGATTTGCTTTCGATGACTAATATACAAGGAAGGGCAACGCAATGTTTAAAAAATTTAAACTTAGAATATCAAAAACTGGCATTAAAAAATGATATTCAATCTAAAGTTAGGAGTGATATAGATCAACAACAGAAAGAATACTATTTACATCAACAAATGAAGACTATTCAGGAAGAACTTGGAGAGACATCTTACCAAGAAGAAATAGAAGAATTGATTGAAAAAGCGGAATCAAAAAAGTGGTCAATAGAAATTAAAGAGCATTTTGATAAGGAACTATTTAAGTTAAAGAGAATGAATCCTCAAGTTGCTGAGTATTCAGTTCAAAGGAATTATATTGACTTATTGGTAGATCTACCCTGGGATGAATTTTCATTAGATAATTTTAATCTAAAGAATACGAAAAAAGTTCTTGATCAAGATCATTTTGGGTTAGATGAAGTCAAAAAAAGAATAATCGAATATTTAGCTGTTCTTAAACTTAGAAATGACATGAAATCCCCTATTTTATGTCTTTACGGTCCTCCAGGAGTTGGAAAAACTTCTCTCGGAAAGTCAATAGCAAAATCAATAAACAGAAAGTATGTTAGAGTCTCGCTAGGAGGAATGAGAGATGAAGCTGAAATAAGAGGGCATAGAAAAACTTATGTTGGAGCAATGCCTGGAAGAATAATTCAAAGTATTAAGAAGGCAGGAACTTCAAACCCTGTATTTGTTTTAGATGAAATTGATAAGCTCTCTTCCAGTTCTCAAGGTGATCCAGCATCTGCATTATTAGAGTTATTAGATCCTGAACAAAATAACTCATTCCATGATAATTTTTTAGAGATAGGTTATGACTTATCTAAGGTTATGTTTATAGCTACTGCAAATAGCTTGTCAAATCTTCACCCAGCTCTTATTGATAGGATGGAGTTAATTAATGTAACTGGATATACAACTGAAGAGAAAACTTCAATTGCTCAAAAATTTTTAATAAAGAAACAATTAAAAGAACATGGTTTGACAAGTAAAGATTTTAAATTAAACCAGAGCTTAATCAAACAAATTATTTCTGACTATACCAGAGAATCAGGTGTCAGAAATCTTGAAAAGCAAATAGCTAAGCTTATTAGATCTAAGGCAAAAAATATAGTATCTAAAGAGAAGTCAGTAAATATAAGTGACAAAAATTATCTTACTAACTCATTAGGGCCTAAGAAGTATTTTAAAGACAGTTATGAAAATAATCTAATTGCGGGTGTTGTAACAGGTCTTGCTTGGACATCTGTTGGAGGTGAAATACTTTTTATTGAATCTTCAGTTTCACCTGGAAAAGGTGATTTAACAATAACAGGAAACTTAGGAAAAATAATGAAAGAGTCAGCTATTATTGCAATGGAATATATAAAATCAAATGCAAAATACTTAGGAATAGATGATATAGATTTCAGCAAGTTTAATATTCATATTCATGTACCAGAAGGTGCAACGCCTAAAGATGGTCCAAGTGCCGGTATAACAATGTTAACATCATTAGTTTCGTTATTTACCCAGAAAAGAGTAAAGAAAAATATTGCAATGACAGGTGAGATTACTTTGAGAGGAAAAGTTCTGCCAGTAGGAGGTATAAAAGAAAAAATACTTGCAGCTAAAAGAGCTAATATTAAAGAAATAATTTTAAGCATTGAAAACAAAAAAGATATTAAGGAGATTAAAAAAGTATATTTAAAAGGACTTAAATTTATTTTTGTAAAAAACATGTTTGAGGTTGTTGATTATTCTATAACTAATAGGAAGGTTCCAAACTCAAAAATTTTTAAATTGTAAGACCTTTCAAAAAAAAATGGTGAAAAATATAATCATTGCTATAGATGGAGAAGCTTCTAGTGGGAAAAGTACACAAGCCAAAAAGATTGCCGATTATTTTGGATATTATTATTTAGATAGTGGAGCATTTTACAGAGCAATAACTTTATTTTTCAAAAGAAATAAATTTTCCTCAGTTAATCAGATTGATAATAATGACTTAATTAACATATCACTTAGTTCTAAATATAAAAATGGAAAAAATTTAATCTATCTTAATGGTGAGGACGTTTCAAAGGATATAAGGTCAATAGAGATCTCTAATAATGTTAGTGAGTTTGCAAAAATGAAAGAAATTAGAGAGCATGTTTACAAACACCTTAGAGAGTTTTCAAAAAACCAGTCAACTGTTATTGATGGAAGAGATATAGGAACTGTGGTTTTTCCAGATGCAAATTATAAATTCTTTTTTTATGCAAAACCTGAAATTAGAGCAAAAAGAAGATTTTCTGAAATAAATAAAAGTGATATAAATTATGATTCGGTTCTAGATAATCTTAATTATAGAGATATTACTGATTCAACAAGAGATATAGCACCCCTTAAAAAAGCCGATGACGCATATTCTATTGATGTATCAGATCTTTCAATAAGTCAGGTCTTTGCAAAAATCTTAAATATTATTAAAAAGTAGTTTTTTAAAATTTTACTTTAATCTTTGTCAATAAGCTAATTAATTATATTTTTGCCGTCTATGAATGAAGAAAATAAATCAGAAACAGATGAAAAGCTAAAATCTACTAAAAAGCCTGTTTCAAAAAAAACATCATCCAGCGAAAAAAAAGATGATGAATTTCTAAAAAATTTTAATTGGCATCAATATCAAGAAGGAATTGATAAAATTGATGAAAAACAAATAAAAGAATTTGAGAAACTCGTTCAAGCTAATTTTGTTGATACTGCTGATGATAATATAATTAAAGGTGAAGTTATCCTCTTATCAGATAGAGATGTTATTATTGATATTAATGCAAAATCAGAAGGTGTTATATCTAGAAATGAATTTAGATATAACCCTGATCTTAAGGTAGGAGATAAAGTAGAAGTTATAGTTGACATCAGAGAAGATAAGACTGGTCAACTAGTTTTATCTCATAAAAAAGCCAGAACAATTAAGGCTTGGGATAAAGTTAATGATGCTCATGATAGCGGTGAAGTAATTCAAGGATTTGTTAAATGTAGAACTAAAGGAGGAATGATTGTCGATGTGTTTGGAATTGAAGCTTTTTTACCTGGTTCTCAAATAGATGTTAAGCCAATTAGAGATTATGACCAGTATACTAATAAAAATATGGATTTTAAAGTTGTTAAAATAAATCATGAGTTTAAAAATGTTGTTGTCTCACATAAAGCATTAATAGAAGCAGATATAGAAAAACAAAAGAAAGGTATAATTGGTCAACTTGAAAAAGGACAGGTTCTTGAAGGAACTGTAAAAAATATGACAACTTATGGCGTTTTTGTCGATTTAGGTGGAGTTGACGGATTAATTCATATTACAGATCTTTCGTGGACTAGAATTAATCACCCTAACGAAGTTCTTGACCTTGATCAAAGTATTAAAGTAGTTATTCTTGATTTTGATGATGATAAATCTAAGATACAACTTGGATTAAAACAATTAACTGATCAT
>SGZK01000012.1:0-12748 GCA_004214195.1 Flavobacteriales bacterium
AAATAAGTCCTTCCCAAAAACTTGATATAGGCTGGAATGCTTCATTTATTCTTTCATCTAATCCTATTTGATCTTGAATATCCATAATTATAAATCAAAAACTGTTTTTCTGTTAATTATTAACAAATCTTTTATTTTGAATAAAAAAGCAAAGGTTAAATATAGAATAAATCCTAGGACAACAGTAAAAAAAGAAAGATAAATAAAAAACATTCTTATGTTTCTTGGGTATACACCTATAGCCTGAGACAATCTTTGACAAATATTCATTCCATACTTTTCAAAAAATCTATATATTTTTTTCATTTATTAATCTTAAACTATCGGGCCACCCCATTCGGAAATTCCTCCTAATAAATTATAAACATTATTAATTCCAAATGTTTTCATTATTTGACATGCTTGAACACTTCGAACTCCTGAATGACAATAAACATAATAGTTTAAGTCTTTATTAAGATTTTCTATACCCTCTAAAAAACTTTTAGGGTTTTTAATATCAATTAATGTTGAATTAGGTATATGAGATTCATCATATTCCTCTTGAGTTCTAACATCAAGAAGAAATGCCTTATCATCATTTTCTAACTTTTTTGATAACTCTTGTTGATTTAAATCTATCATTTAAAATTTTTTCGAATTTAATTTAAAATTATTAATAAAATAAGTTTCATTTAAGAAAAATTTGTATGAGTTCTTTATTATTATATATTTGTAGCAATGAAAACTAATAATTTTGTTTGGTGGATTGGGAATAGTTAACTGTTCGTGAATGAACCTTACATTATATATTATATAGGCTTGTCTCGCGACAAGCTTTTTTTTGCAATTATGAGAAAATATAAATTAAATACTTATCATAAGAAGATTATAGCTGATACTATAACTCCTGTTGAAATTTATCTTAAAATAAGAGATATTTTTCCTAATAGCTTGTTACTTGAAAGTAGTGATTACAGGTCTTCAAACAATAACTTCTCTTTTATATGTTTTAATAAAATCGGATCTATAAAGATCAAGGATTTTGTTTTAGAAGAAAATTTTCCAGATGGAAAGACCTCATCAGAAAAATTAAAACAAAGTCCAAATATCCCTGACATCATTCATAAATATTTACACAAATTTGATATAGATAATAATGAACACAAATTTATTAATAATGGGTTATTTGGTTTTATTTCTCATGAATCTGTTAAATATTTTGAGAATATTTCTTTATCTGAGGATAAAAAAGACCTTGATATTCCAGATATATTTTATGGCTTATACCAGAATATAATAGCTATCAGTTTGTTTAATCATGAGGCTCATATTTTCTGTAATTCATTTCATAAAGAAAATAATATAGAAACTATAGAAAATCTATTAATTTCAAAAGCCTACCCTGTTTATAGCTATAATAATATTGGAGAAAAAACTTCTGATATATCAGATGATGATTTCATGGAGTATGTAAGAAAAGCAAAATCCCATTGTAAAAGAGGAGATGTATTTCAACTAGTTCTATCAAGAAGATTCAAACAAAAATTTAAAGGTGATGAATTTAATGTATATAGATCTTTAAGGTCAATAAACCCTTCACCTTATCTATTCTTTTTTGATTATGGTGATTTTAAAATATTTGGCTCTTCACCTGAGGCTCAAATTATAATAAATGATGGATTAGCAGAGATTCACCCAATTGCTGGTACTTTCAAAAGAACTGGCAATGATGAAAATGACAATATAATTGCAGAAAAGTTATTTAAAGATCCTAAAGAGAATTCAGAACATGTTATGCTAGTTGATCTTGCAAGAAATGATCTTGGAAGAAGTGGAAACGATATTAAGGTTGAAAAAAATAAAGAAATCCAATTTTATTCACATGTAATTCATTTAGTTTCAAAGGTTACTGCTAGATTAAAAAAGAACTCTAAAACTTTTCAAGTTGTTGCTGACACATTCCCTGCAGGGACATTAAGCGGTGCCCCTAAACATATGGCTCTTAAATTAATTGATAAGTATGAAAAAGTTAATAGAAACTTTTATGGAGGGGCTATAGGGTATATTGATTTTAAAGGGAATTTTAATCATGCAATTATTATTAGATCTTTTTTAAGTCAAAATAACCTATTAAATTATCAAGCTGGTGCAGGTATTGTTATTGATTCCCAACCTGAAAAGGAGCTACAAGAAGTTTATAACAAACTAGGTGCTCTAGATAAAGCTTTAAAAAATGCAGAATTAATAAAATGAAAAAAGTATTTCTTATCGACAACTATGATTCCTTTACTTACAACCTAGTATCTTATTTAGAAGAGCTAAATTGTGAAGTATTAGTTAGGCGTAATGATAATCTAGACATTAAGGAAATTAATAATTACGAGAATATAGTAATCTCTCCTGGACCAGGTATTCCTAGTGAATCTGGAGATTTAAAACAAGTTATTTCAAAGTATTGTACATCAAAAAACTTTTTAGGAGTCTGTCTTGGACAACAAGCTATAGCTGAAGTATTTGGAGGAGAGATTAAAAATTTGGAAACTGTTTACCATGGAGTTGCAACCGAAATTGAAATTATAAAAGATGATCTTATATTTTTAAATCTTCCCAAAATAATTTCTGTTGGAAGATATCATTCGTGGATAGTAAAATCTCCATTGCCAAATGATTTAGAAGCAACATCTTTAGATAAAAACGGTAACATCATGTCGTTAAGACATAAAAAATATAATATAAGAGGGGTTCAATTCCATCCAGAGTCAATTCTTACTCCAAATGGAAAAGAAATGTTAAAAAATTGGGTAAACAATTCATGAAAAATATTATAAATAGTCTAACAAAATATCAAACACTTTCTAAAGAGGAGGCAAAAAAAATGATTATTAATATCTCTGAAGGAAAGCTAAATAACAGTCAAATATCAAGTTTTTTAACTGTTTATATGATGAGAAATATAACTCTCGATGAGTTGGAAGGGTTCAGAGAAGCGCTTCTTAATCTTTGTATACATATAGATTTAAATCAGTTTGATGCAATAGATCTATGTGGAACAGGTGGTGATGGAAAAGATACTTTTAATATTTCAACCTTAGCTTCATTTGTAACTGCTGGAGCAGGAGTAAATGTAGCAAAACATGGAAATTATGGTGTTTCTTCTAGTTGTGGTTCAAGTAATGTATTAGAACATCTTGGAATTAAATTTACAAATGATGAGAATAAGCTTCAGGAATCTATAGATAAATCTGGAATTTGTTTCCTACATGCTCCATTGTTTCATCCTGCTATGAAAAATGTTGCTCCTGTTAGAAAAGAGTTAGGCTTAAAAACATTCTTTAATATCTTAGGACCATTGGTTAATCCTTCTAAACCAAATAAACAAATTGTAGGGGTTTTTAGTCTTGAGCTTGCTAGAACTTATAATTACTTTTTCCAAAAAACTAATAAAAAATATAGTATAATATATTCATTAGATGGGTATGATGAAATATCATTAACTGGGGAAACTAAAATATATAATAATCATAAAGAATTTATTTTAAAACCTAAGCAACTAGGTTTGGTTGCAATTAACTCAAATGATATAATTGGAGGGAATGATGTTGATTCTTCAGCAAAAATTTTCATGAATGTTCTAAATGATAATGCAACAGAGAGTCAAAAAAATGTTGTTTGTTGTAATGCAGCAATTGCAATTTCAACATCTAAAGAAATCAGTTTAATTGATGCTTTTAGCCTTGCAAAAGAATCTATTGATTCCAGAAGTGCATTAAAATCATTTGAAACACTTAAAAAAATTAATCAATGAATATTCTAAGTGAAATTGTAAAGCATAAAAAGAATGAATTGATAACTCAAAAGCTCAATTATTCAATCAAAGAATTGGAACAAAGTGAATGGTTTAAAATAAAGTGTAAGTCTCTTAAAAGCTCTGTTTTATCAAGTAAATCAGGTATTATTTGCGAATTTAAGAGAAGATCCCCATCTAAGGATGTTATTAATAATTATAGTAAACTGGAAGATATTGTTACTGGATATGAAAAAGCTGGAGCATCAGGAATATCTATATTAACTAATGAAAAATATTTTGACGGCTCAACTAATGATATAAAAAAAGCTTCAAAAGTTATATCCACACCTATTTTAAGAAAAGAGTTTATAGTTGATGAGTATCAGATTATAGAATCTAAATCCATTGGAGCTGATTCAATTTTATTGATTGCTTCCATTCTGTCTCAGAAAGAAATTCATGATTTTTCAAGTCTTGCAAAAAATGTTGGCCTAGAGGTTCTTTTAGAAGTTCATTCAAAGGAAGAACTTGAAATATCTATAAATGATAATATTGATATTATTGGGGTTAATAATAGGGATCTTAATAATTTTAATGTAGATATAAAAAACAGTTTAAATATAATTGATCAAATCCCTTCAAGCTTTGTAAAAATATCAGAAAGTGGGATAAATAGTCCTGCTTCTATAGTTGAGCTTAAAAAAGCAGGATTTGATGGTTTTCTAATAGGTGAATATTTCATGAAATCTGATTCACCTAATGATTTAGCTACTGAATTTATTAATCTTGTTGAAAATGAAATTTAAAATTTGCGGACTTAAAGAAAAAGCTAATATGCTTGATGTATCAGAATTAGAACCAGATTACATTGGTCTTATATTTTGGAGTAGATCTAAACGGTATGTAAAGGGATCAAGTCCTGAATTACCAAATGATATCAAAAAAACAGGAGTTTTTGTTGATGAAAATTTAGTAGAAATAAAAAATAAGATTAAAGAACACTCTTTAAGGGCTATTCAACTTCACGGAAACGAGTCTCCTTCTTTTTGTAAAAATTTAATGTCTTCAGAAATTGAGGTTATTAAATCTTTTAACATTGATAGTAAATTTGATTTTTCTATAGTTAATCAATATAAAACCAGTTGTAACCTATTTTTATTTGACACTAAATCTGATCTACCTGGAGGAAGTGGTGTTTCTTTTGATTGGGATTTATTAATAAAATACAAGCTGGATAAGCCTTTTTTTCTTAGTGGGGGAATTGGTATAGATTCTACAGAAAAAATTATAGATTTATTCAGTAAAAATCTTCCAATTCATGGTATAGATGTTAATAGCAAATTTGAAAATGAAGATAATCTAAAGGATGTTGCTAAATTAAAAGAATTTAAAAAGATATTAAGATTATGAGATATAAAGTAAGTGTTGATGGTTTTTATGGTGAATATGGAGGGGCATTTGTTCCAGAAATGTTATATCCAAATCTTGAAGAGCTAAAAAGTAATTATGAAAAAATTATAGATGAAGAAGAATTCAAAAATGATTATAATAAACTTTTAAAAGAATATGTTGGAAGGCCTACGCCATTATATTTTGCTAGTCGACTTTCAAAAAAATATAAAACTAAAATATATCTTAAAAGAGAAGATTTATGTCATACTGGTGCACATAAAATAAATAATACTATTGGTCAAATATTACTGGCCAAAAAACTTGGTAAAAAAAGAATAATTGCAGAAACTGGTGCTGGTCAACATGGAGTTGCAACTGCAACAGTATGTGCTTTAATGGGAATAGAATGTGTTATTTATATGGGATCAGTGGATATTAAAAGACAATCTCCTAATGTTGCTAGAATGAAAATGTTAGGCGCATCAGTTATTTCTGCAGAGTCTGGAAGCAAAACACTAAAAGATGCAACAAACGAAGCAATAAGGGACTGGATAAATAACCCGCTTACCACCCATTATATAATTGGATCCGTAGTTGGACCACATCCATATCCAGATATGGTTGCAAGATTTCAATCTGTTATCTCAAAAGAAGTAAGGGAACAGCTTCTAAAACTAGAAGGAATAGAAAATCCAAATTATCTAATTGCAAACATTGGTGGGGGTAGTAATGCTGCAGGACTTTATTTTGATTATCTAGAGAATAATGATGTTAAGATTATATCAGTAGAAGCAGCTGGAAAAGGAATACATTCAGGCGAAAGTGCTGCTACATCTGTTTTAGGGAAAGTGGGTATAATTCATGGTAGCAAAACATTATTAATGCAGACGAATGATGGTCAAATCATTGAACCTTATTCAATTTCTGCAGGATTAGATTATCCAGGGGTTGGGCCCCTTCATGCTCATTTACTAGAAAGTAAAAGAGCCGAGTTTATTTCAATTACAGACAATGATGCTATGCTTGCTGGATTGGAGGTTTCAAAACTTGAAGGGATAATACCTGCAATAGAAACAGCTCATGCTTTTGCAGCATTTAAGTACCTAGATTTTAAATCAGATGACATTGTTGTGGTTAATTTCTCTGGAAGAGGAGATAAAGATTTAAACACTTATATTAAATACTTTAAGTTATAATGAATAGAATAGATAAAAAATTACAACAAGAAGGAAAATTATTATCCATATACTTTACAGCTGGGTATCCTAATTTGAATGATACATTAGATATTATCTTAAAGCTTCAAGAATCTGGTGTAGATATGATTGAAATAGGTTTACCATTTAGTGATCCTTTAGCTGATGGTCCAACAATTCAGGATAGTTCTACTCAAGCAATTAAAAATGGAATGAATACAAATGTATTGTTTGATCAGCTAAAAAGCATCAGAGATAAAGTCTCAATTCCTTTAATTATAATGGGGTATTTTAACCCTATACTTCAATTTGGAGTTACGGAATTTTGCAAAAAATGTAATGAAACTGGAATTGATGGATTAATTATACCTGACTTACCAATTGATTATTACGAAGAAAATTATAAAGAAATATTTGAAAAATATGAACTTTATAATATGTTCTTAATAGCTCCTCAGACTTCAGATGAAAGAATAGAAAAGATTGATTCTATATCTGATGGTTTTATTTATATGGTAAGTTCTTCAAGTATAACAGGATCAAAAGACTCATTTAGTTCTAAACAGTTAGAATATTTTGATAGAATAGAAAAGATGAATCTTAAGACTCCTAGAATTACTGGATTTGGTGTTGGAAATAAAGAGACATTTAATGCTGCGGTCAGTTATTCTAAAGGAGCGATTATAGGTTCAGCATTTATAAAAAATATAGAATCTAAAGGTGTTGAGTCAATAGCTGACTTTATTTCATCTATAAGGTCTTAAATTATATAATTTACTCCCAAGCTCTTTTTAAAAATTGAATAAAATTTTTATTCATTATTTTTTCTATATCAATTTTTGAAAAACCTTTTTTTTCAAGCATTGCAGGTATTTTTTGCAGGTCTGCAATTGTGTCAATATCAGTAGGGGTTTGCTCTTTACCAAACGCGCCATCTAGATCTGTACCGATACCAACATGATTTGAATTCCCTGATAATTGACAGATATGATCTATATTTTCTATCATTTGAGCTAATGTTACTTGCATTGCTTCTGGAGTTGATTCTCCTCTTATCCAGTTAGGAACCATCATCCAAGCATCTAAAGCAACACCAATAACTCCATTTCTTCTAATCAATTCTTTTATTTGATCATCAGAAAATTGCCTATTATGGTTGACGAATTTTCTGCAATTATTGTGGCTTGCCCAAACGTGACCATTATATACTTCCATAGTCTCCCAAAAGCTAACATCACAAAGATGGGTAGCATCGAGTATTAAATTTAATTCTTCAATTTTTTTAAGTAATTCTTTTCCCTTAACTCCAATTCCACCTACAGAGTCCGTTCCATGTGCATAAATACCAGGCCCATAATGTGCTGGACCTATAGCTCTTAATCCCAGATTGTATGATTTTTCCAAATAATCTATATCTACTATAGAATCAGCACCTTCTAGACTTAAAATATATCCAATAGGCTTTTTAGAAATGTCATCAATTTTCCACAGCTCTATATGTTTATTTAAATCCACTGCATTTGTAATTTGTATCATTTCACCAATACCTTCCATTTCTTTGTACCAAGCCAACTGAACTTGTGTTTGTTCCCATGCTTGTTGTGGAGAACTCCAACCAGATAAATTATTATCATTTTTAACTCCTGCAATTTGTGTAGCAACACAAATACCTATATTCCCTTTTCGCATAGCATCTATAGAAACAGTATTTCTCTCTCTATCTGGTTTATCAGACATACCAATCTCACTTTTTCTTATATCTTCTACAGTCTGAGTTAAATCCCTATTCCATTCAACGGCATTCATTGCAAGGTCAAGATGTGCGTCAAGAATAAACATATTATTATTAATTACTTATATAAAATACTATTTTGTGATGTGATCTCTTGCTGCTACTTTCCAATCTCCAGTTACTTCTCCGTCTATAACGGTTAATACTTTTTCATATTTTGGAACTGTTGGACAAATGTGCGTTGGGATTGCATAACAAATCGTTCCAACCGAATATTCATCTGATCCATTACATTCAACAACAAGATGTTCCTCACTATGACTAACTTGTTTTAAGTTTTTCATATTAAGAAGTTTTAATCTTGGAAAATCCATTTCTGAGGCAACAGATTTATGTCCAAGATTTAAACATATCAAATCTTCACTAGGTTTACTAACAATACTGCCAACTAATACAGCAGCATGAAAAAATTTTAAATCTTTAAAGGCTCCAGCATATCGTTGATCCCATAGTAATGATGTACCTGGGCTTACTTCTATATCATCTCTTTTAACATGAATAGGAAAACTTGGAGTTCCACCTGCTACAATCTTGTTAATTTTTATTCCTAAAAGCTCAATATTTTTTTTTAACTCTAGAACTAATTCAAATTCTTTATCGCAAATTTCTTTTCGTAAATTAAAGTCAGACTCACGAATATGGCCATCATATACGTGTAAACCATTAGCAACAAGATTAGAGGATAGATCTATTTTTTGATAAAGTAAAGTTGCTTCATTATTTGGTTTTATACCGGTTCTATTCATTCCACTATTGATATCTAACCATAAAGAAATCACCAATTCTTTTTTTAAGGCAGCTGAATTAATTTTTATTATCGATTCTTCATTATCTACGATTGTTGATAATGAAGAGTTAGGATACTGTTCTATCAACTCAAAAAACCTTTCAATATTTACTCCTGTAGGTTGCATCGCTAGGAGTATATCTTGTGCACCACACTTAGCTAATAGTTCAGCTTCAGCTATGGTAGCACATTTAAACTTTGTAATACCATGATTTAATTGCATATTAATTATTTCAGCAATTTTATGAGTCTTTATATGAGGTCTTAATGAATCTGTTCCTCCAGCAATTTGAATCATTAATTTGATATTCGCCTCAATTCTTTTTGGAAAAACAACTAGAGAAGGAGATATAATATCTTCAACATTATTTATTTGGTACCAATTTTTATCCTTTAACATTTAATATAATTCAAACATTGCTTCTATTTCAACTGGAATTCCACCAGGTAAAATCATGCCAACAGCACTTCTAACTCCAATACCTTGATCATCTCCAAATATATCTGCCATTAATTCACTAAATCCATTTATTACAAATGGGTGTTGTTTAAAATCTGGGGAACAATTAACCATGCCAAATACCTTAACTACTCTTTTAATTTTATCTAGACTACCAAAATGCGTCTGTATAGATGAGAGCATTGTTAATCCTACTTGTCTAGCTGCTAATTTACCTTCTTCATTAGTTAAATTATCTCCCAAACGTCCTTGCATTAATGTACCATCGTTTTTAACTGGTCCTTGACCCGAAACAAATAAAAATTTATCTACAACTAATACAGGTCTATATACACCAGCAGGCTTAGGGGCAGGAGGGAATTCAATATTCAATTCTTTTACTTTTTGTGATGGTAAATTTTTCATTTTTTATATAAATATATTCAATATTAAAACACCTATTAATCCAGTTACTCCAACGATAGTTTCCATTACTGTCCATGTTGAAAGGGTTTCTTTAATAGTAAGATTAAAATACTCTTTAAACATCCAGAATCCAGCATCATTAACATGTGATAACATTAAGCTTCCAGAACCAATTGCTAGGACCATTAATTCTGGACTTACATCAGAGTTAGAAATTAATGGAAGTACAATTCCTGCAGCTGTTAAACCAGCTACTGTTGCAGAACCAACACAAACTCTAATAACTGTTGCTATAAGCCAAGCTAAAATTAAAGGAGATATTTGTGAGCCATCTAATAACGCTCCAATATAATCGCTTACTCCGCTATCAATTAAAATCTGTTTTAACGCACCTGCTCCAGCAATAATTAGCAAAACCATTGTTATACTTGATACTGAAGCTGAAATAGAGGTCGTTAATTCAGTCATTTTTTTTCCACGAGATAGTCCAAGTGTGTAAATAGCAACTAAGACAGAAATTAACATAGCAATTACAGGATTACCTATAAATACAATTATTTCTTTAAACATAGAATCACCCGGATAAATAATAGTAAATATTGAAGAAAATATAATTAGTATAACAGGTAATAAAGCAGTCAATACACTAATTCCCATCCGAGGCATTTCCTCATCTTTTAAAATAATAGGATTATAAAATTCTTTTAAGGGAGTAGCATTAATATTTTTAATCGTTCGAGAAAATAAGGGTCCTGCCACTATTATTGCTGGAATAGCAATTATAATTCCATATAATAAGGTTTTACCAATATCTGCATTAAACATACTTGAAATAGCTGTAGGAGCTGGGTGAGGAGGTAAAAATCCATGAGTTACAGATAAAGAGGCAAGCATAGGTAAGCCAACATAAATTAATGGTAATCCTGAAGATGCTGCCACTGTGAACACTAAAGGTATTAAGATTACAAATCCTACAGAGTAAAACATAGGAATACCCACAATAAAACCAGCAACAACAACTGCCCACTGAATATATTTAATTCCAAAGCTAGATATCAATTTAGAGGTAATCCTTTGTGCTGCTCCACTATCAGCAACTAGTTTCCCTAGCATGGCCCCAAAACCTAAAATCAAAACTAAAAACCCTAGTGTATCTCCAATTCCCTTTTGAATCGATTCGACAATACTTTGTAATTGCATTCCTTGAAATAGGCCGACAAAAATACAAACTGTTATAAATGAAATAAATGCATCAAGCTTAAATCTAGCTATTAAAATAAATAACAATAATATTCCAAATATGACAATAAGTAAAGGCATGATTTATTATTTTATTCTTTTTTAATTAAGTCGGGTTAGTTTTAAGTACATAGATAAAAAGTAGTGCAAAAATTGCATAGAATACAGTTAAGAAAATAATAATCTCTGTATGTGTTTGAATATTAGAAATTACTTTAACCAATGTAATTGCTCCAACTACAAAATGCATTAGGTTTCCAAAGGCAATTGGTCTATTATAAATTCCTCCAATTAGCGTTCCTTTCGCCATCCAATTCAAAATTCCAAATCCCAAGTATAATGCACCTAATATTTGTAAAAAAAGTATTGTAATAATAGTCGGTTCAACACTTAGATATTCCGCTATTTCGTTAGGTAAAAAAGAAAGAAGGATTCCAATAATTCCACAGAATAGAGCACTTGAAGTCATTAAAAATTTTGTTTTCATCTTAAGGATTTAATTGTTTTAAGAGTTTTCTCAACATTCTGCTTAAGCAAAGTGTAATTTTTATTAGCTAAAATATCTTTAGATATAAGTTTAGAACCCATACCAACACATGTAACTCCAGAATCAAACCACGATTTTAGATTATCATATTCCATCGAAACTCCTCCAGTAGGCATAACAGAAGTCCAAGGTTGAGGACCTTTTATACTCTTTACAAATCCAGGCCCTAAAACATCTCCAGGAAATAATTTAACAAGTTCGCAACCAAATTCTTCTGCAGTTGCAATTTCAGTTAGTGAACTACAACCTGCAGACCACATTAATTTTCTTCGGTTACATATACGGGCAATATCTTCTCTAAAAACTGGGGTTACAACAAAGTTTGCTCCAGCTAACATATATTGGGAAGCTGCTTTTGCATCAGTTATAGAACCAACACCTAAAATCATTCCAGGTAACTCGGAAATTGAATATTTAATTATATCAGTAAAAACTTCTAGAGCAAAATCACCTCTATTAGTGAATTCCATAAGACGAGCGCCTCCTTCATAACAAGCTTTAAGAACATCTTTAGCTACTGATCTATCTTCATGATAGAAAAGGGGAACCATCCCAGATTCTTCCATCTGTTGTATTACTTGAATTTTTGAATATTGAGCCATATATAGTTATTATCGATTAACTCGCCCAGAAGCGTCTCCATTCATAAGTTTTTCTATTTCTTCAACAGTAACAAGATTTGCATCTCCTTTAATTGTATGTTTAAGACAAGAAGCAGCTACAGCAAAATCCAACGCTTTTTGATCTTCATTAGGATAATTTAAAAGCCCATATATCAATCCACCCACAAATGAATCTCCACCACCAACACGATCAACAATATCTGTTATTTGATATTGAATGCTTTCATACATTTTTTCACCATCATAAAGAACTCCAGCCCAAGAATTGTGAGAAGCTGAAATTGATCCTCTTAATGTTATAATTATCTTTTTGGCTCTAGGAAATTTTTTCATCATTTGTTTACAAACAGATAAAAAAGCTCCAGCTTTAACTTTATTTCCTTGAGTGTTTATATCTAGACCTTCTGGTTTAATCCCAAACTGCATTTCAGCATCTTCTTCATTACCTAAAATAATATCACAATAAGAAGTGAGCTCGGTCATAATTGCTTCACGATTTCCTCCATATTGCCATAGTTTAGATCTGTAATTTAGATCT
>SGZK01000013.1:0-12411 GCA_004214195.1 Flavobacteriales bacterium
GCTATTACAGTAGCCATCAAAACTAGAGTAAGCTATATGGTCTTGTGTTACACCAGCTGCAATCGCAGCATCACTCTCAAATTCAAAAAAAAGATTGACAACTGTATTTTGTTGTCCATAGTCAGGTGCTCCTTTTGTACATAGTACATCTGCTACAAATTTATTCCAATACTGCACCAGATCATCATCTTTTGTATTTAAAGGATCTAACAATGTGTTATAAGTAACACAACTAAATAAAGTTGGTTCAACAACTATTTCTTCTTCTTCAATTTGATTTTTTGAACAGGAAAAAACCATAATAAAGATCAAAGAATAAATAAAATAAAATAATCTTTTCATATCTATATTTAATGTAGCGAGAGGGAGATTTGAACTCCCGGCCTCCGGGTTATGAATCCGACGCTCTCACCAACTGAGCTACCTCGCCAACTAATGATATGCAAATATATAAAACAAAATATACTATCTATAACTAATAATTTATCAATTTTTCTAAATGATAAAGTTTTTTTAATATATTGGCAGATATTATATTATTCTAAAATGATTCCAAAAAAACAATTTTCAATTGAGTATGATTTTCAATCTTCACCGCAGTTACTATTTCAATATCTTTCTACTCCTTCTGGTCTTTCTGAATGGTTTTCTGATGATGTAAATTCTAGAGGTGAAAAATATACTTTCTTTTGGGGCGATTCAGAGGAAGATGCAAAACTTCTTTCAAAAAAACCATATGAGAAAGTCAAGTTTCAGTGGATGAATGGGGAAGAAGATGAAGAAGATTGTTATTTTGAATTCACAATTCAAATGGATGAAATAACAAAGGATGTCTCTTTAATTGTTACAGATTTTTCCCCTGAAGATGAACTAGAAGAGTCAAAGTTGTTATGGAATAGTTTAATTTCAGACTTAAAAAAAGTTTTAGGTTCAACATAATTAATTAAATATTGGATTCTCTGGTGATTCAGACCAAAGAAGATATTTTCCGCCTAATTTTTTCATCTCATCTCTCCAGTGCTTTTGACTATTTATTGTTAATATATTTTCTGCTTTATTTTTTTTTATGATC
Source organism: Flavobacteriales bacterium (assembly GCA_004214195.1). GTDB lineage: Bacteria > Bacteroidota > Bacteroidia > Flavobacteriales > Flavobacteriaceae > Marisimplicoccus. The sequence goes on from SGZK01000013.1 coordinate 1,073, forward strand.
CAATTTTTGTTTTTAATTTCAACTTCTAGCTGATTGTGGTCCCAACCGGAATAACCAATAAAAAATCTAATACTGTTTGTATTTATAATATTCTCTTTAATCATTTTAAAAACTTCATCAATATTACCACCCCAATAAACATTATCACTAATTTTTAGACTTCCTTTAATTGGATTTTTTGTTTTATAAATAAAATAAAGATTGTCATTAGAAACAGGACCGCCTTTGTATATGTCTAGACTTTCTATTTCTTTAAGTTTAATTTTCAAAGGTTTGTTAAGTACAAAACCAGTATACCCATCTTTAGTCTCATCAACCAATAAAATAATTGTTTTGGAAAAAAAACTGTCAAATAAAAGATTTGGGGAAGCTATTAGAATATTACCCTTCATAAAATAAATATATAAAAAAAGCCTCCCGAAGGAAGCTTTTTTATGCTATATGAATTTAAAAGCTTAGTTTACTGAGCTTGCTAGTTCAGCACCTGCTTTAAATTTTACTACGTTTTTAGCAGCGATTTGTATAGTAGCACCAGTTTGAGGATTTCTTCCTGCTCTAGCTCTTCTATGAGAAACAGACCAAGATCCAAATCCAACTAGTGAAACTCTTCCACCACCTCTTAATGTTGAACTAACACCCCCTAGCATAGATTCTAGAGCTTTTTTAGCAGCAGCTTTAGATATTCCAGCACCTGAAGCCATAGCGTCAATTAATTCTGATTTATTCATATCTCTTTAATTTTAAAGTTTAAACAAATTTATATGGATTATTGTAAGTCCCAACTTTAGAAGCTCAAAATATGCGTTATTGTTAATAAATTCAATGATTTTGTTGATATCATGGGCTATTTTTCTAGTTTACATAGCAATTTGATGAGAATTTGAATCCATTAAGCACATCCTTTGCTGTCATTGCTTTCTTGTTTTCTAATTGGATTATCTCACATTCAATTTCACCTTTTAGTGTTGAAATGAATATTTTTCTGTTTCGAATAGATAAAATATTATTTGATTTATTTACAGAATAATTTTCTGCTCTCGCCTTGAGAATTTTAATTCTTATCTTTTGATTATCATTATATAATATTGTCCAAGCGCCTGGTTTAGGACTTAATCCTCTAATATTTCCAATTATTGAGTCTATTGAATTGTTCCAATTAATCCTGGTATTCTCAGAATTTAACTTTGGTGCTTTTTTGTCATTTTTTGAAATAATTTGTTGTTTTGATTCTATTTTATTCTTAAACATTAGGTCAATAGTCCTATATAATATTTTTGATCCAATTATTGCTAGTTTATTTTTTAATGTTTCAAAATCATCATCTTTATCAATTAAAACTTTTTCCTGCATAAGGATCTCTCCACAATCAAGTCGTTCATTAATCCTAATTGTAGTAACACCAGTAAACTTTTCATTATTCATCAAACACCAATTAATTGGTGCTGCACCTCTATAGTCTGGTAGTAAGGAAGCGTGCAGGTTTATTGCTCCATATTTTGGTATTTCGTATAATATTTTTGGTAATTTTTTGTAAGCGACTACAACAATTAATATTGGATTAATATTTTTTATTTTTTGGATAAAATCAATATCTAACAAATTATCAGGTTCTAATATCTTTATCTTATTTAATTCAGAGTATTTTTTAACCTCTGATTGATTTAATTTAAGGCCTCTTCCTGACTTCATATCAGGAGAAGTAATAACACAATTTATCTTAATATTTTTTTTTAATAAATAATCCAGAGATTTAACGGCAAAATCTGGCGAACCCATAAATATTATATTATTCTCCATTATTAAATAGGTGATTTATAATAAAATTAACTCTTTCTTCTATAGTCATTTTAGGTATTTTTATAATATCTGAATTGCTTTCTTTATAAAGTTTAATAATTTGAGTGTTTACTTCTTTAGATTCATTAAAGTCTTCTTGTCGCACGTTATCTGTTGTATAGATCTCTTTCCAGGGTGGGAAAACAAAAACTGTATCATATTGATAATTTAAAATTATATCCTCCCAATACTTATTGTTTTTGTTAATATACCTAAGGTATGCAAGAATATCATGAATACCTCTGTCAAAAAAAACTATCTTTCTATTATATTCTTTTTTCTGCGAATCAGTATAATGTTTATTTCTAACTGTATATAATGAATCGCTAAACGTTAATGGGTCAGATTTAAAAGTCTTTCCTTTTAAACTTATATTAAGTAGTATGTCTCTTGATCCCTCGTCAAAACATTTATACCCTCTATTTGTCAACTCTTTAATAACAGATGTTTTTCCTGTTCCTGGTCCCCCAGTAATAACAACTTTTTTATTTATAGCTTTATTCATTAACTTGTCATTAAATCATTTATATCTTTGCCTTATTAATTTACAAAAATAGATACCTTGACCAATATAAGTCAAAAATCAAAAGATTTTTATAAAAGATTTGAAATCCAATTAAAAGAATCTCAAAATTGGCCAGGTTCCTATATCTTTAAATTTATTATAAAAAACAATTCTAAAGACCTAGATCAATTAAATATGATATTGTCTAATTATAAAGGAGATTTGAACGTTAAATCATCAGATAAAGGAAATTATAAAAGCATTTCATTTGAAAGTTTTGTTAAATCTCCTTCTGAAGTTATAGATATATATAAAAGAGTTGGTTCTTTAGATAATATTATTTCACTATAGTTAGAACATTAAAATTTCTTAAATTGCATTAATTCCTTAATCTTATGGACACATTAGTATATAATACACAAAAGAAAAAACTTATTATTCCGGAATATGGAAGACATATTCATCAAATGATTGATCAAGCTGTTGCTTTGAAAGATCAAGAAAAGAGAGATAAAATGGCGAAAGCTATAATTGGTGTTATGGGTAATTTAAACCCTCATCTTAGAGATGTTCCAGACTTTCAGCATAAATTATGGGCTCAACTCTTTATTATGTCTGATTTTCAACTAGATGTTGAAAGTCCTTTTGATAAACCATCAAAAGAAGTTTATGATAAGAGAAAGCCAAATAAATTAGATTATCCTCAAAATTATCCTAAGTATAGATTTTATGGGAACAATATCAAGCGAATGATTGATTTTGCTATTGAATGGGATAATCATGATTTGAAGGAAAAATTGATTTTGACTATAGCTAATCATATGAAAAAATGTTTTCTTAACTGGAATAAAGAATCTGTTGATGACCAAGTTATTATTGATCATCTACTTGATTTATCAGATGGTAAGCTTAAAGTCTCAGAAAGTGATCTTCCATTAACTGATTCTGCTGAGTTTCTTAAGGCTAGACCTAAAAATAATACTTATAAATCAAATAATAAGTCAAGAAAAAAGCCAAAAAGAAGGTATTAATGAATAGTGTTAGGATAACTGGTGGTAAGAGATTAAAAGGAGAGGTTGTTCCTCAAGGGGCAAAAAATGAAGCTTTACAGATTTTGTCCGCAGTTTTGTTAACAGATGAAAAAATAACTATTAATAATGTCCCAGATATTATTGATGTTAACAAGCTAATAGAGATTCTAAAAAATTTAGGGGTTAATTGTTCTAGCTTAGGGAATGGTTCTTTTCAATTTTCTGCTAAATCTATTAATCTAGATTATTTAAAATCTGATGAATTTATATTAAATGCTAAATCATTAAGAGGCTCAATTATGTTGGTTGGTCCTTTATTGACTAGATATAAAAAGGCATCTATCCCTAGACCAGGAGGAGATAAAATAGGGAGAAGAAGATTGGATACTCATTTTGTTAATCTTGAAAAACTTGGCGCTAAATTAGACTATGATTCAAAGGATAGAATATATAATGTAAAAACACAGGGGCTAATTGGTACAGATATACTTTTAGACGAGGCTTCCGTTACAGGTACTGCAAATCTAATTATGGCTTCTGTTCTTGCTGAAGGTAAAACTACTATATATAATGCGGCATGTGAGCCATATATTCAACAGCTATGTAGTTTGTTAATAAAGATGGGAGCAAATATTAATGGTGTTGGATCTAACCTATTGAGTATTTCAGGTGTAAAAAAATTAAATGGAGCTAATCACACAATCCTTCCTGATATGATAGAGATAGGAAGCTGGATTGGTTTAGCTGCAATGACTAAAAGTGAAATAAAAATTAAAAATGTTTCTTGGGAAAATTTAGGACAAATACCTAATACTTTTAGAAAACTTGGAATTAAAATTATAAAAGAAGGTGATGATATGATTATCCCCTCACATGAAGATGGTTATGAGATTTCAAGCTATATTGATGGATCTATTCTTGCAATATCTGATGCTCCATGGCCTGGTTTTAGTCCAGATTTAATAAGTATCATATTGGTTGTTGCAACGCAGGCAAGAGGAAGTATTCTGGTTCATCAAAAAATGTTTGAGAGTAGACTGTTTTTTGTTGATAAATTAATTGATATGGGAGCTAAGATTATTTTGTCGGATCCACATAGGGCATCTGCTATTGGTCTTGATTTTAAATCTCAATTAAAACCTACCGTTATGTCCTCTCCTGATATTAGAGCCGGTATAGCTCTTCTAATTGCAGCTTTATCAGCTAATGGTACTAGTGAAATTCAGAATTTTGAACAGATTGATAGAGGTTATGAGAATATAGTGTCAAGACTAAAGAAACTTGGAGCTTCAATTGATAGAATTTAATTACTTCGTATAATTTCCAAAAATTTCATTTAATTTATTTTTCCTGTAGTTAAATATCTTATTTAACTTTTATTTTCTATTATTGAAGAAATTTTATTTATAACCTGAGGAATAGGAAGACCTAATACACTAGTATAGCTTCCAACAATATTTTCTACCCCAATCATGCCAATCCAATCTTGAATACCATAACTTCCTGCTTTGTCAATAGGGTTAACTGTTTCAACATAATAGTCAATTTCATCGTTATTTAAATTTTTATATGAAACTTCTGTAGACTCTGTAATTATTTCAAATTTCTGTGATGTGAGAAAACCAACAGATGTTATAACTGAGTGAGTATTTGCTGAAAACAAACTTAGCATTTCTTTAGCTTCATTTTTATTTTTTGGTTTTCCAAAGCATTTATTTTTAAACCAAACTAAAGTGTCGGCAGTTATAATAATCTCTTCTTTTGTTATTATTTTTTTAAAAGGTTCAGTTTTTTTTGAAACTAGATATTCAGAAATTTGTTTTCCAATAAGTTTATCAGGAAAATCTTCTTTAACTGGGAGTGTTTTAATTGAAAAATTAATTCCTGTCATTTCAAGTAGTTGCTTTCTTCTTGAAGATGATGATCCCAAAACAATCTTATATTTTGAATTATTAATTAAATCCATTTATTATGAATCCTCATAACTTGTTCTATAACATCTCTTACACAACCTTGACCCCCCTTTTTATCTGAAATATAATTGCAAACTTTTTTAACATCTACAGATGCATCTGAAGGACAAGCAGCGATTTTCACAACTTTTAAAACTTCTATATCAGGATTATCATCTCCCATAAAAAGTATATTATCAAGACTGATATTATTTTTACTTATATAATCATTAAAGATTTTAAGTTTATCAAATGCGTTAAGAAAAACATCTTCTACTCCTAGTGAATTTAATCTTTTTTTTACATTATCTTGAGTGCCTCCTGATATAATGACAAAATTATATCCCTTTGATATAGCATGTTTAATTGCATACCCATCTTTAGCCTCAAATTGTCTGTCTATTTTTCCATCATGTGTATAAATGATTTTACCATTAGTCATTACACCATCAACATCTAGAATAAATGTTGTTATGTCTTTTAGAAATTTTTTATAGTTATTAATCATAGTTATAATTCATAGCATGCAAATTTAATCAAACTTTAATATCTAATTGTTTAGATTTATTCTAAAATATAAATTTTGATAATTATCTTTGATGATTCTATAAAAAATGAAGTTTAAATTTTTTCAATATTTTTTTTCTACAAGGTTAATGATAATCCTTATGATTTTGTTTCCTTTTGCAATGGCTCTAGGAACATTTCTAGAAAGTTGGTACTCAACAGAAGCCGCGAGAATATGGATTTATAATGCATGGTGGTTTGAGTTGCTTATGGCTATGCTTATGGTATGTTTTTTAGGCAACATAGCAAAATATAATCTATTAGCTAAAGGAAAAAGGGCAGTTTTATTAATGCACTTGTCATTTATATTAATTCTTCTTGGTGCATTTATAACAAGATATTTTGGTGATGAAGGAGTTATGCCAATAAGGGAGAACACAATATCAAACACTTATCTTTCAGAAAAAACATATTTAACAGTTTTAGTAGATGGAGAGAAAGAAGGAGAGCCCCTAAGAAAGACATTGAATAAAAGACTTTTACTCTCAGAATACACTAATAATAATTTTGAAATAGCTGATAATTTTAATAAAGAAAAATTCTTAATTAAGTATAAAGACTTTAGAGAAAATGTTTCAGAAGGTTTAGTCTTAGACCCTGAAGGTGAGATTTATATAAAATTAATTGATGCAGCTGATGGTAATAGACATGAGCATTACATCAAAGAAGGCGAAGTCTCAAGCATCCATAACATACTCTTTACCTTAAATTATCAGGTTAAAGGAGCGATAAACATTTCGTCAATTAAGGGTGAATATTTTATAAACTCTCCTTTTGAAGGAGAATATACAGTAATGTCAACTCAAAATCAGGGAAAATTAACAAACAATTTAACTCAGATTCTAGAATTAAGGTCTCTTTATCAAATACCCGGATTTCAATTTGTTTTTCCTGAACCACCCCTTAGAGGTGTTTTTGACATAGTTGATGTACTTGAGAGTGATGGAGCTCAACAAGATGTTTTAATTGTTGATATTGAATATAAAGGGGAAACTAAAGAGATTAGCCTTCTTGGAGGAAAAGGCTTTGTTAATAATGCTAAATTAATCACCATAGAAGATCTTGATTTTTATTTAACCTATGGATCCGATGAGGTTGAAATTCCATTTTATATTAGGTTAAATGATTTTATTGCTGAAAAGTATCCTGGAACAGAAAATAGTTACTCCTCATTTATGAGTAAGGTAACAGTAGAAAGTGAAAGTACTTTTGATTATGATATTTATATGAATAATATTCTAGATCATAAAGGGTATAGATTCTTTCAGGCTTCTTTTGATCCTGATGAAAAGGGAACAATACTATCTGTAAATAAGGATTTTTGGGGAACATTTATAACCTATTCTGGTTACCTGCTTCTTTTCTTTAGTATGTCCGGGATATTTTTTATTGGAGAAACAAGATTTAAATCACTTTCAAGACAGCTAAACAAAAAAACTTTATCAGTTTTATTTTTTATAACTGCATTTAGTGTCAATGCACAAAATGATAACATTTTAGATAAAACTGATTTTATTGATTCAATAATATTAGCAGATTCCTACTCTGAAAATCATTCTAAAAAGTTTGGGGAAATTCTTATTCAAGATAGTGGGGGAAGAATGAAACCTGCAAATACATTTTCTTCTGAGTTACTCAGGAAAGTAAGTAGATCAGATAACTATAATGGGCTTAATTCAGATCAGGTATTACTTTCCATGATGGATAATCCATCTTTATGGTTTAATGCGCCTTTAGTTTATTTAAAACCAGGCCAAAAGGGAGATACTATTAGAAATGTTATTGGTATTTCAAAAGATATAAAGAAAGCCCCACTAGTTTCTTTTTTTGATGAATTAGGTAACTATAAGCTTGCATCAAATCTTGAGAAGGCATACCTGTCAGCAATTCCAACTCAAATAGAAAAGGATTTTATTCAAGTTGACAGAAGAGTAAACCTACTTTATTCTGCACTAGAGGGGAAGATAATGAGAGTTTTTCCAGTTCCTGGAGATGAAAATAATAAGTGGGTTTCTTTTCCAGAAATAGATGAATTTAATTTCACAGGTTCAGATTCACTATATGTTAAAAATGTATTGTCATTATATTTTCAAACTCTAAAACTTTCTAGAGAGTCAAATGATTATGTTCAGTCTGAAGAGCTTTTAGAAAGTATTAGTGGATTCCAAAGAAGATTTGGTGAAGATGTTATACCATCTTTAAATAAAATAAAGGCAGAGATTATATACAATAAGGTTGATATTTTTAATAGACTTTATAGTTATTATCTATTATTTGGATTAGGACTGCTAATAATCTTGATTTTTCAAATATTCTATAACAATAAGCTTAATTCTTTATTAATAAAAGGGATAAAATATATAATCTATATTTTGTTCTTTTTAAACACTTTAGGCTTAATATCTAGAGGGTATATTTCAGGTCATGCTCCTTGGAGTGATGCATATGAGTCTATGATATACGTTGCCTGGTCAGTTGTAATCTTTGGTATAATATTTGGAAGAAAATCAACTTTCACTTTGGCTTCCGCAACATTTGTCTCCTCAATTATTTTGTCAATAGCTCATATGAATTGGTTAGATCCATCTATTGCAAACCTTCAGCCAGTTTTAGATAGTTATTGGCTTATGATTCATGTATCTATTATTGTAGGAAGTTATGGACCATTTACTATAGGTATGATTCTTGGAATTGTTGCACTTTTTCTAACAACGCTGTCAAATAAAAAGAATAGAAAAAAATTATCTAACAAACTTGAAGAGTTAACAATTGTCAATGAACTATCCCTTACAATTGGACTTATAATGTTAACTATTGGTAATTTCTTAGGAGGGATGTGGGCTAATGAAAGTTGGGGAAGATATTGGGGTTGGGATCCAAAAGAAACATGGGCCTTGATAAGTATTATAATTTATGCTGCCGTATTGCATCTAAGAATTGTTCCAAATCTTAAAGGTAAATGGTTATTTAACCTTATGAGCATCTTAGCATTTAGTTCAATTATAATGACCTATTTTGGCGTAAACTTTTATTTAACAGGACTACATTCTTATGCTTCAGGAGAAAAAGTTATCACTCCAAACTTTGTTTATTATTCTTTAATTTTCATAACAATTTTAGCTCTAATTTCTTACTTTGCAAATAAGAAGAATAAAGTGTTATAAATGATTGAGGTAAAGGTAGATAATGAATATTCAGCCCTAAAATCAGTTATACTGGGTTTAGCTGAAGATATGGGAGATCCGCCAAAAGTTTTTGATGTTTATGATCCGAGATCTCTTTATCATATAAAGAATAATTCATATCCAAATGAAGATGATGTAAAATTAGAGGTAGAATCATTTTATAAAATCCTTTTAAAACACAACGTAAATGTTTTAAGGCCAAGTAATATTCATAATTGTAATCAAATTTTTGCAAGAGATTTGGGTTTTTCAATTTCAAATATTTTCTTCCAATCTAATATTGTCCCTAATAGGGAAGAAGAATTAGGTGGCATATCAGATATTATTAATACTCTAGATGCAGGAGTTGTTAAATTACCTGATTATATGCATATAGAGGGTGGGGATGTTATTACTCATAACGAGAAATTATTTATTGGTTCGTATTCTGGGGAAGATTACTCAGAATTAATTACAGCCAGAACTAATCAGGAGTCTATAAAATATTTAGAAAAAATGATACCAAGTAAGGATATAAGGTCAATAAATATAAAAAAGTCAAATACTGATGTTTTTGAAAATGTTCTCCATTTAGATTGTTGTTTTCAGCCTATTGGAGAACGTAAAGCAATAATTTGTCCAGATTCTTTTGTTGATAAAAGTGATGTTGATTATTTGGTCAGTTACTTTGGCGAAAAAAACACATATATAGCTTATGGTCAAGAAGCTTATATGTTGATATCCAATCTTTTAGTGATATCTCCTGAAGTTATAGTTTCAGATAAAAGATTTAAAAAAATAAATACTTGGTTAGAAAAAAATGGTTTTCTTGTTGAAAGGATTTCTTATCAAAATGTATCTAAGATGTCCGGACTTTTAAGATGTTCAACTTTACCGCTATTAAGAGAATAATATGAATCATTTTTCTTCACACATATTGATGGTGTATCCAAAGAATTTTAGAAGTAATGTACTAACAATTGATGATAATACTTTTCAAAATAGTTCTTCTAATCTTTCTAATAATGAGATTAAAAATAAAGCAGTAGCGGAATTTGAATTACTTAATAATAAAATACAATCACAAGGTATTAAAGTCACTGTTTTTAAAGATAGTAGAAATGTAGATACCCCAGATGCAGTATTCCCAAATAATTGGATCTCTTTCCATAAGGATAATAAAGCAATAACATATCCTATGTTTGCTAAAAATAGAAGACTAGAAAGGACACCCTTAGTGATTGAATGTTTAAATAATTATGGCAAGAATATATCTATTAATTATGACTATTCAAATTTTGAAAATGATAATCTATTTCTAGAAGGTACTGGTAGTCTAGTCCTTGATAGACTTAATAAAATAGCATACTGCTCGTTATCACAAAGATCAAATGAAGAATTAGTAAATAGATTTTGTATAGATATGGGGTATAACCCAGTTGTTTTTAAATCATACCACCAAAATAAACCTATCTATCACACAAATGTTTTGTTAAGTATTTGTAATAAATTTTCAGTTGTATGCCTAGAATCAATAATTGATAAAAAAGAAAGACTGAGTGTTAAGGATTCTCTTATATCTAGTGGATTAGAAATAATAGATATTGATATTAACCAAATGTCTTCATTTGGAGCAAATTGTATTCAGCTTAATGGAAATAAAGGTCCTGTCTTAGTGATGAGTTCTAAAGCTTATAACTCGTTTGCGAATAATCAATTAGATATAATTCAAAAAAATACTCAAATAATTCATTCTTCTCTTGAAAATATCGAAAATAATAGTGGAGGAAGTGCTCGTTGTATGATTGCAGAAGTATTTTAAACCTAATGTATTTTTCATATATTTAATCATAACTAATTAATTTATATGATGAAAAAAATACAGATAATTCTAATTGCCTTGATTTTCTTAATTCCTCTTCAAGGTAATTCTCAAAGAAAAAGAAATAAACAAAACGATGCATCAAAGACTGAGAATGTCTCATTAAGTGCATTTAAACTTAGAAATGTTGGTCCAGCTTTTTTATCAGGAAGAATAGCTGACATAGCAATTCATCCAGATAATGAAAACGTATGGTATATTGCCGTTGGATCAGGGGGTGTTTGGATGACTGATAATGCCGGTAACACATGGAACCCGATTTTTGATAGCCAACCAACGTACTCAATTGGATCAGTAGATATAGATCCTTCTAATCCAAGTATAATTTGGGTTGGATCTGGAGAAAACGTTGGTGGAAGACATGTTGGATATGGTGATGGAGTTTATAAAAGTTCAGATGGA
>SGZK01000014.1:0-12074 GCA_004214195.1 Flavobacteriales bacterium
AGTTTCTCCTCCTTCAAGATTACCTCCAGTAGTTACCTTCCCATCTTTTAAGAAATATACAGAGTCATTTTGTTTTTTTGTGAGTGCAGAAAGTATATTCATACCGTTTTCTTCAGATTTAGAATTCCAAATCAGAGCTTTTTGATTATCAAAATTATACTTTATTGAATCAGGATTAACTGTATTGCCACCTTGTTTAAAGACAGGATATTGAGATAAATTCCCATCTTTATCAGATATCCTTCCTGCATAAACTTCATTTTTTTTATAGTCAAGAATAATAAGGCCAGAGGTTAATTCAATATCACCATAAACAATTTTTGCATTATTATAAAGGCTTATTTTATTATTTTTTTGATTTATTATAATAGAGTCGCTAGCATCATATTTAACATTATCTAGTAATAAAGGTTCTTTAACGTTATTGTTAACTGTAAGTGTGTCTTTTGATTCAATTATATTATTCTCTTGAGAAAAAGTGACAGAAAATCCTAAGATAAATATTAATGCCGCTTTAAGTATTCTTCTTTTTCTCAAAATAATATTGTGAATTATTAAATTTGAAAATATAATTTTCAATCAAAATTAATCATAATTTTGCTTATGATAATTAATTTGATGCTTGTAAGTAATAATATTATTAGATTTTTTCAGATTTTATTATGTTTTTTTATAATAAGCTCCTCTGTTAGTCAATCAATTGAAAATCAAGAAAATTTTATTGTGGTAATTGACGCAGGTCATGGTGGAAAAGATTCTGGGAATACTGGAAATGGATATTTAGAAAAGAAAATAGCTTTAAATATATCTTTAGAATTAGGTGAAACCCTAAAGAAAGAAAATGATGTACAAGTAATTTATACACGAACCACAGACAAATTTGTTAATCTTTTCGAAAGAGCAAATATTGCAAATAAATCAAATGCTAACCTTTTTATTTCTATTCATTGTGATTCTCATAATTCTCAAGCATATGGTGCTGGAACATTTGTCTTAGGGCTACATGCAAACGCAAGGAATTTTGAGATCGCTAAAAAAGAAAATTCTGTAATTTTTTATGAAGATGATTATGTGGATCAATATGATGGTTTTGATCCTAATAACCCAGAGTCTGTAATTGGTTTAACCCTTATGCAAGAAGAATATCTTGATCAGAGTATTATTGCAGCATCATATATTCAAAATAGTTTTGTTCAAAATTTAAAAAGAAAAAACAGAAATGTTAAACAGGCAGGATTTATTGTTTTAAAATATACCTATATGCCAAGTGTTTTAATTGAAACAGGCTTTTTGACAAACAAAAGTGAAGGATCATACTTAAATTCATTAAATGGTCAAAAAGAAATGTCAAATGCAATTTCAAAAGCTATAATAAAATATAAAAGAGATTTCTATAAGAATCTTACTTCTGAAGAAAAAGGTGATAACTTGAATTATAAAATACAGATTTCAGCTAGCAAACGGTTAATAGAAACAAAGTCATATAACTTTAATGGTTTAAAATCAATTCAAGTTTACAGAGATGGAGATTTATACAAGTATCTATATGGTAATTATAACTCTCATGAGGAAGCTAAAGAAAACCTTAAATATGTTAAGAAATTTGGTTTTAATTCCTCATTTATTATTGGTTTTAGAAATAACAAAGTTATTTCATTAAATAACCTTAATTAGATGCATTGCCGAGATAAGCTAAAATATTATTATTTTTATACTTTAAACCTTATAACTTGAAACTTACAAAAGAAATAAAAACCTCAATATTTGTACTTTTTAGTGTACTGCTATTTATTTTTGGATTTAACTTTTTAAAAGGAACTTCAATTTTAGATAAACAAAAGACTGTTTATGCAGTATATGATGAAGTTGATGGTTTGATGGTTGGGGCTAGTGTCTCAGTTAACGGGTTAGCAATTGGAAATGTTACCTCACTAGATTTTCTTCCAAATTCTACAAAGATTCTTGTTACATTAAAGGTAAAAGACAAGTTAAGGTTTTCTCGAAATAGTACAGCTACTTTACATGAGACTGGTTTAATAGGAGGTATAGCTATATCTATTGATCCAGTTTTTGAAGATGGGAACATAATTAAATCGGGAGACACTCTAAAATCTGTTATTAGACCTGGTTTGACTGAATTAATCAATGAGCAAATTCAACCATTGCAAAGAAATCTTCAAAGTATTTTAGTTAGTGTTGATTCTCTTTTTCTAGGAGTTACAAATATCATGAATAAGGACTCGCAAAATAATTTAAAAGTTGCTTTAGATGAAATGACTTCTGCAATTTCTTCAATTAACTCCAGTGCTACTATACTTGAAAAGACTCTTAAAAATAATGACTTAAAGATTAATAATACTATTGGAAATATAGAGAGTATTTCTTCTAATATGGAGAAGATAACAGATTCAATAGCTAAAACAAGTTTAAAACAAACAATATCAAACCTTGAGAAATCAATAGAAGGTATCAATAAAAGTGTTCAGGATTTAAATTCTGATTCTAGTTCTCTCGGTCTTCTAATTAGAAATGATGAATTTTATAAAAAACTTAATTCATCGGTAAATGATCTAAACCAATTATTAATCGACTTGAAGAATAATCCAAAAAGATATATCCATTTTTCAATTTTTGGAAGAAAAGATAAATCAAGTGGTAATGATTAGATATATACCTAATTTAATTTTCCTTACAATATTTTTATTCTCAATATTCTTTTTTACAAGGAATATCTTAAAACTAAGAAGGGTTATACTTTTGGGAAAAGATATAGATAGATCAAACAGAAAGTTAGACAGAATGAAAAATATGATTAGGATAGCCTTTGGTCAATCTAAAATGGTAACAAAACCAATATCAGGAATTCTTCATCTGGTTGTTTATATAGGTTTCATTATCATAAATATAGAATTACTAGAAATTGTTATAGATGGAATATTAGGCTCTCACAGGTTTTTCTCTAACTATATTTCTACTAGCCTATATAATTTTCTAATTGGGTTTTTTGAGTTCTTTGCATTATTAGTTTTGATTGCAGTTATAATATTTTGGATAAGAAGAAATATTTTGAAAATAAAAAGATTTCTTAGTAGTGAGATGAGAGGATGGCCTAAATTTGATGCTGATAATATTTTATATTTTGAAATAGGTTTAATGCTTCTTTTTCTTTCAATGAATGCTACTGATTTAATTCTACAAAACAGAGAGTACTACAATCAGGCAGGATTCTTTCCTGTTTCATCTTTTCTAATACCTGTATTTGATTCTTTTTCAACTGAAACTTTATATTATATGGAGAGATCTTTTTGGTGGCTTCATATAACTGGAATTTTGTTTTTTTTAAATTATTTATATTATTCAAAGCATTTGCATATTCTTCTTGCTTTTCCAAATACTTATTATGCCAATCTAGAAGAAAGGGGGAAATTTGGTATTCTTGAATCTGTAAAAAATGAGGTTTTATTAATGTTTTACCCTGAAAAGGTGCAAGAAGAAAATAATGCTCAGGTTGAAAAATTTGGTGCTTCAGATGTTCTTGATCTTAACTGGATTCAACTTATGAATGCATACTCTTGTACAGAATGCGGAAGATGTACTTCTGAATGTCCAGCTAATCTTACAGGTAAAAAATTATCTCCTAGAAAAATAATGATGGATACTAGAGATAGATTAGAACAAGTTTCTAAAAATATATCTAAAAATAATGGAGTGTTTAAAGATGATGGTAATCAACTTTTAGATAACTTTATATCTAGAGAAGAATTATGGGCTTGTACATCATGTAATGCATGTGTTGATGCATGTCCAATTGATATTGATCCTCTATCTATTATAATGCGAATGAGACAATACCTTATTATGGAAGAGTCATCTGCTCATTCAGATTTAAATAATATGATGAATAATATAGAAAATAATGGCGCACCATGGCCTTTTAATCAACAGGATAGAGAACTATGGATTCAAGAACCCTAAAATTTTATTATGAAAAAGAAAGAAGTTGAAAAATATTTACATAAAAAAGTAGAAGATGGAGAAACAGTTAGCCCTGTTTTGCCTGAGGGTGTTAAGAATTATTTAATTGACATCGATGGTACTATTTGTGATGATGTTCCCAATGAAGAACCAGAAAGAATGGGAACAGCTAAATTCTATTCTGATGCCCTAGAGACTATTAATGGATGGTATGATGAAGGACATATAATTTGTTTTTTTACTGCTAGATTTGAATCTCATAGAGAAATAACTGAAAAATGGCTTTTAGAAAAAGGTTTTAAATACCACAGCTTATTGATGGATAAGCCTAGAGGAGGTAACTACCATTGGATTGATAACCACTTAGTGAAAGCTACAAGATATAATGGAAAATTCACCAATTTAATTGAGAAAACTGTTAAAATTGAGGTTTTTGATGATGACGTTAATAAAAATAAATAATGAAGGTACCAATTATATCAGAAGTTAAAAACCATGGAGTTGATCCAGAATATTTATTTTGGATTGGTTGTGCAGGTAGTTTTGATGAAAGATCAAAAAAGGTTACAAAGGCATTTATTAAGATTTTAAATAAAGCAAATGTTTCATTTGCAATTTTAGGAAAAGAAGAATCTTGTACTGGGGATCCAGCTAAACGAGCAGGAAATGAATTTCTATTTCAAATGAAAGCTATTAGCAATATTGAGATTTTAAATTCATATAAGGTTAAAAAAATAGTTACTACTTGTCCACACTGTTTTAATACTCTTAAGAATGAATATCCAGAACTTGGAGGTAATTATGAAGTTATTCATCATACACAGTTGATAAATAAATTAATTAAAGACGGTAAAATCGGAATTTCAGGTGGTTCTTTTAAAGGAAAGAAAATAACTTTTCATGATCCATGTTATTTAGGAAGAGCAAATAATGTCTATGAGGCACCTAGAGAGATAATAAAGAAGTTAGATTCTGAATTAGTAGAGATGAAAAGTTGTAAGTCAAAATCATTATGTTGCGGGGCAGGAGGAGCCCAAATGTTTAAGGAACCAGAAAAAGGAAATAAGGATATTAATATTAAAAGATCAGAAGAAGCTTTAAAAACAAAATCAGAAATAATTGCTGTTGCCTGTCCTTTTTGTAATATTATGATGTCAGATGGGATAAAATCAATGGAAAAAGATGTTTCTGTTTTAGATGTAGCTCAAATGATTGAAAAAGCTGAAAACTTATAAATTATGATTGTTGATTTTAATAAACTTCCGGATGATTCAAGATTGTGGATATATCAATCTAATAGAGATTTTTCTAATCAAGAATTAGATGAAATTAGTAATCTTACAGAATCCTTTTTAATTAATTGGCAAACACATAATCAAGAACTAGAAGTCTCATATGAAATTAAATATAATAGATTTTTAATATTAGCAGTCAATGAGTCTTTTAACTCACCAGGAGGCTGTTCAATAGACTTATCATTAAGATTTATTAATGATTTAAGCAAAAAAATGAATATTGACTTATTAGATAGAATGAATATTAACTATAGAGATAAACAAGATATTAAATGTGTAAAATTAAATGAGCTAAAAGAACTTCTAAATAATAAATCAATTAGTGGAGAGACTATAATATTTAATAACTTAGTAAAAACTAAAATTGATTATATGAATAGTTGGGAGAGCAACTTAAAAAATAGTTGGCTTTCACAATTTATTAAATAGCATGCGTTTATTTATTTTTTATTTCGTTTTTACTGGTGTACTAATTTCTCAGGAAAATTTATCAGAATTAAATACTCAGAAATGGGTTGACAGCGTATATAATTCTCTCTCATTAGAAGATAAAATAGGACAGTTATTTATTAACTGGGTATCCCCAGAGCAGTCAGATTATGATCAAATTGAAAAGCTTGTTGTTGAACAAAAGATAGGAGGATTGATTTTTTCTATTGGAGATCCTTTTTCTCATGTGGAATGGATGAATAAATTTCAGTCTAAAGCTAAAACACCTCTTTTAATAGCTATGGATGCTGAATGGGGTCCTGCAATGAGACTAGATAGTGTATTTGCTTATCCATGGAACATGACTCTTGGAGCTATTCAAGACAATGAAATAGTTAAGGATATTTCAAAAAGAATAGCTGAACAAAATAAATTATTAGGAATACACTATAATTTTTCTCCAGTTGTTGATGTTAACAGTAATCCAATAAATCCTATAATTGGAAATAGATCATTTGGTGAAGATCCTGAAAATGTATATCAAAAAGCTAAAGCTTATATAGAAGGACATGATGAGGTTGGTATAATAACATCTCTTAAGCATTTTCCTGGTCACGGTGACACAAGTAATGATTCTCATAATACCCTCCCAGTAATTAAATCTAACCTCAAAAGATTAAATGAAATTGAGCTATATCCCTATATAAAATTAATTAATGATAACAGTGTGAGTTCTATAATGTCTGCTCATATACTTTATCCCTCTCTTGACAAAAAATATCCTTCATCAATATCTAAAAAAATAATGAAGAACCTCCTAAAGGAGAAACTAGGTTATACTGGAATAATAGTTACTGATGCTCTAGATATGCAGGGTGTTTTACAAGATCCTAAAGTTAATGTTGATTTAAGAGCATTTTTAGCTGGTAATGATATACTTCTTATGTCAACAGATGTAGCAAAAGGAATAAAACTAATATCTAATGCTTATAATAAAGGTGAAATATCAGAGAAAAGATTATCTAATTCAGTTAAGAAAATATTAAAAGCAAAAGCAATTGTGAATTTAGATAAATATTTACCAATATCATCAGAAGCCATTTTAGAAAAATTAAATACACCTAAAGACACATTGCTTTATTCAAAAGCAATGGAATCAGCTATTACTTTAGTTAAAAATCAAGATGATATAATTCAGCTAGATTCGGATAAAAAATATCTTCATATAAGTTTCGGAGAAAATGGTGATCATTTCTATAATCAACTTAATAAAACTCATAAAATCGACAGATATAATGAGCTATCTTATGAGTTGATATATAAAAAAGTTAACTATGATGCACTAATAATAACATATCAAGGATCTAATAGTAGCCCTTTCAATTCATATAAAATACCTGAAAATATAGTTGAGATTATTAATAAAATAAGTTTAAAAAATGATGTAATATTAAACTTATTTCTTAATCCGTACAGTTTAAATTCGTTTAATACACTAGATAATTTTAAATCCGTGATTATAAGTTATCAGAACAACATTATTTCTCAAGAAGTAAGTGCTGATCTTATAGCAGGATTTAGGACATTTTCTGGTAAACTTCCCGTTTCAACAAATTTTTCCCCTTTAAATCATGGATTGTATAAAGATAAAAAGGAAATATTAAGTTACTCAAGGCCATCTTATTTAGGTTTTGACCCAAATAGATTATCTGATCTGGATTCATTAGGTAGAATTACTTTAGACTCATTAATGACACCGGGGTTTCAAATGTTGGTAGCTAAAGAAGGGAAAATAATTTATCACAAAAGCTTTGGATACCATACATATAGTCAACAGAGAGAGGTAAAAAATTCAGATATATATGATTTATCCTCAATAACAAAAATACTTGCAAGTATGCCTTTAATTATTCAAGAATATGAAAAGAAAAATCTATCTCTTGACACAAAACTTAACAAGTTATTTCCAAAAACAAAATTATTAGATAAGGCTGATATATCTTTAAAAGACATGCTATCTCATTATGCAAGATTAAGACCATGGATTCCATTTTACAAGGAGACTTTAAATAAAAAAGAAAAACCAAAAAATAGATTTTATAAGAATAAGCAAAGAAAAAGATTTTCGACTACGGTTTCAAGTAATCTATTCTTAAAAAATAAATATCAAGAAGATATTTTTGATTTAATCATTGAGAGTGAATTAAGAGATACATTAGAGTTTAAATACTCAGATTTACCTTTTTATTTAATTAAATATTGGATAGAAGATAAATATCAAGAAGGTTTAGATGTATTAGCTGATAAAAGAATTTTTAGAAAATTAAATCTTAAAAAAACTATGTTTAATCCTTATCAAAAAATGTCGATTGAGAATGTAGTTCCATCTGAAAAAGATGAATTTTTTAGATATGGTAAATTACAAGGATATGTTCATGATGAAGGAGCAGCAATGCTTGGAGGGGTTTCAGGCCATGCAGGTTTATTTTCTAATTCATATGAAGTCGCATTAATGCTTCAAACATTTTTACAAGGCGGTGTATATGACGGAATTAGATTGTTTGATAAGAAATCATTTGATCTTTTCAACTATTGTTATTATTGTGATAAAGGTAATAGGAGTGGAGCAGGATTTGACAAACCTCAACTTGAGGGAAAACATGGTTCAACTTTTGGAGGGGTCTCAAAAAAAAGTTTTGGACATTTTGGTTATACAGGTTCTATAGCTTGGGCTGATCCAGATGAACAAATAATCTTTATTTTTCTTTCAAACAGAACTTATCCAACAAGAGAAAACACCTTATTACAAACTCATAATATTAGAACCAGAATGCAAGAAATTGTTTATAATTCTTTAATTTATAACTAATGAAAATAGGTATTGTTTGTTACCCTACGTTTGGAGGGAGTGGAGTTGTTGCTACAGAACTTGGAATTGAATTATCAAATAAAGGTCATGAGGTTCATTTTATTACATATAGTCAACCTGTTAGATTAGAAGCATTAACATCAAATCTCCATTTTCATGAAGTTACAGTACCAGAATACCCATTATTTAAATACGAACCATATGAACTAGCATTATCAAGTAAATTATATGATGTAATTTCAAAACATAATTTAGATTTAATACATGTGCATTACGCTATACCCCATGCTTATGCTGGATATATGGCAAAACAAATGCTAAAGGATAATGGTTATCATATACCTATAGTTACTACATTACATGGAACAGATATCACCCTTGTTGGTAATCATCCATTTTATAAACCTGCTGTTACATTTAGCATTAATAATTCAGATATTGTTACATGTGTATCTAAAAGCTTAAAAGATGACACTATTGATTTTTTTAAAATAAAGAGAGAAATAAAAGTCATACCAAATTTTATTGATATTAAAAAGTATAATGACAAGCACGAGAGTTGTGAAAATAACGTTATTTCTAAAGGTGATGAAAAGATAATAATTCATATAAGCAACTTTAGACCACTAAAGAGGGTTAATGATGTTCTAAAAGTTTTTAAAAAAATAAATAAAAAAATAAATTCAAAGCTGATAATGGTAGGTGATGGTCCAGAGAAAAAGAAGGCAAAGGAATATATAAGGAAAAATGATATAAAAAATAATGTAATTTTTCTTGGGAATACTTCTCAAGTAGATGAGATTTTATGTTCTTCGGACTTATTTATTTTACCTTCAGAAAAAGAAAGTTTTGGCCTTTCAGCTCTTGAGGCGATGGCTCTAAAAGTTCCTATTATTTCAACAAATATTGGTGGACTTAAAGAATTGAATATAGATAATAATTTTGGATATACTTCAGATGTTGGTGATACAGGGAAAATGGCAAAAGATTCAATCAAGATATTATCTGATTCAAAACTTCAACAAAAATTTAGAGATAATGCTTTTGAAAATGCTAAAAAATTTGATATTAAAAATATAATCCCACTCTATGAGGATTTATATAATAAGGCAATAAAATAAACTTTAGTTTAGTGGGGGTTATATATTCTTAATGCATCTCTATAGATCTCATCTTTATTCATTGAAACCTTTTTCAGTTTGAAGTTCTGATATAACTCCATTTGATCATCAAAATGTTTTGATTCTGGAATTTCTGAATTACCATATGAAATTACACTTTCAATTTTTGCTCCATCTTTATCAAATCTTATAAAACCTATATATGATTCTCCAGCAATAATTCTTCGTTTACCATCTTTATACTTAGTGGAAACCATTGTTGTTACAACATCAGGAAGACCCCATATAGGAAGCTCTATATCTCCTCTAACTAATTTTTGGAAATCACCTAAAGTTATTTCTAAATAACCAAAATTCTTTATTATAGATGCTTTAATATCTCTTAAAGCACTAAGTAAAACTTCTTCTGATAAAACTTTATTCATTAGTATATAATCTCTATAATTATTTAATAAATGATAATATAGGACCCCATATATGCCTGCACCTACTGATTCAATATCTGTTTTTCTGTCCCAACTTTGAAGTATATCTAGAATCTCTTTCAATTCATGATTAGGGTCTAGTTTTATATCAAATAGTGGATTTATATCCATAAATATATAGCTAAACTTTTCTGGATATGAATTATCATATTTTATTTTTTTAAAATCTTCGTACGAAACTTTATCTTTTTCATCAATAAGTTTTTTTAACCGTATAGATCTATTATTATCAAATAGTTCAAAGCCCATATCACTATTAAAATTATTTGGATTAGGGTTCTCCTCATCAGAAGTAGATTTAAATGGAGAATGATTAGCATTATAAATATATCCTGATTTTGGTTGAATGACCTGTGGGAGATCCTCAATATCATATATTTCTGTCCATAATGTTTTCTTTGTATTCCCTGGAACTATCCCTTTCCAATTATATCCTTCTTCTCTTTTTGGGATTAAGCCACCAGACATATAAAAAATTGTGTCATATTTATCAGCGTATGCAATATTTACTCCCGTCAGTCCATTCATTTTTAATACTGAATAGAACTCATTAAAATTCTTGGTTTTACCCATTTTCCACCATTGTTCTAGAGCATTAATTGAATGAAGAATTGGAGTTCTTATTGAATAAAACCCTTTTTTATTTTTAAGTGTAGGTCCAAAAATACTCTTATAAAACTTTCTGTTTATTGGAATCTTAATACCTAATATTTTAATCTTGATCTTAGCTTTATCTTTTTTGAGTTTATATTCTTTATCATCTACTTTATATTTTAATCCTTTAGTCATTTCTAATTTATATACATCAAAAATGTCTAGATTGTTAAATGTGTGAGACCATGCCAAGTTCTCATTAACTCCAATCAATATATGAGGAGTCCCTGGATATAAAGTTCCAAGTATATTTGTCCCCTCCTCGCTATTAAGGTGGGCTTCATACCAAGAAGTTGGACCTTCTAAAGGTTGATGAGTATTAATTACAAGAAATGATTCTCCAGATTTGGTTTTGCTACTATTCATGGCAATAAAATTAGAACCCACTAAGCTCTGATCGATAAAATCTTCTTGTGAGTTATCGCTTAATATTCTTCCAACCCATTCACCACCTTTAGATCTTATAAACAGCTGAAGTTGACCATATCGTAACATCATCTTTGGAGTAAGAGGAAAAAGTTTCTTATAAAGAACTTTATTGGGAAATTTCTTTGCATAACTATTAAGACCTTGAGCATATCCATCTAGAACTGACTTATATTTATCGCTAATCTCATTGTATTTCTTGTCAACAATTTCCTCTGAACCAATGAATTTTGAGATAAAATCTGCAGGAGCTCCCTCAGCTCCTAAGTGATTTGATAACATTGAATTACCTGCTAGGTAAGCTAGTTGAATAGTTTCAAAATCATCTTCAGCATGAGCCCATGCAAGACCATATGCTACTTCGGCATCAGTTTTTGAAAAAATATGAGGTATTCCATAGTTATCTCTAACTATATCAATAGCTTCAGGATTTATTTGGGCAAAGATAAAATTTGTCGATAGGATTAAAACAATTATTTTTTTTGTCATTTTAGCTGATTCTATAAAAATAAAATTATTGTTGGTTTTGAATAAATCATATGATAACAATCATCATTTTATTTAATTGCTTTGAATAAATAGATTCCTAAAGGTATAAACAAAATTAATAACCATACATTAAAAAAAACAGATAATAGTATTGATAATATAATTAGTAGTAAAGAAACTAGCCACTTTTTATTCATTAAATATATTTTATTAGTAGCCCCGATAGGAATCGAACCTATATCTAAAGTTTAGGAAACTTTTGTTCTATCCATTGAACTACGGGGCCAATTATTGTTAAAAGTAATTCATTGATATTAATTATTCAATAAAC
>SGZK01000015.1:0-11673 GCA_004214195.1 Flavobacteriales bacterium
GTTTTTATCTAAAAGTGAAGCGTTAGAGGCTGGAGTTATTATAGGAGAAACAAGTGTAACAATGCCTAAAGAAATGATAAGATTGAATGAGAATAGAGTTACGGGTAGAAGTTTTGATGATAGAGTAGGTTGTGCAGCCTTAATTTTAGCATTAAATAAAATAAATCCAAGAGAATTAAAAAATAAAATAACTTTTGTATGGTCAGTTGAAGAAGAAATTGGACTAAGAGGCGCAAAATATTCCGCTATAAATTTAAAAAATGCTAACATAGTTTACCCTGTTGACACATATGTCTCTACAGATGACCCTTATAAAGATGAATCGTTTGCAAACGCTCCACTCGGAAATGGTGCAGTAATAAGAGTTTTGGAGAGTATAAATTTCGTAAGTCGTGAAAATTTTAAAATGATTAGAAAATTAGCTGATAATAATAACATTAAAACTCAATATGGAATGACTTCAGGAGGAACAGACGGTCAACCTTTTTTGTCTTATGGTATTCCCTCAGTTCCAATATCATGGCCTGGAAGATATTCACACTCTCCAATAGAAATTATGGATTTAAGAGATATGAATAGTTTAGTGAAATTAATTAAAGCTGTAATTGAAGATTAACTATTAGTAAATTTTAACAGGCCTTTATTTGCTTAATTATTATCGACTATTTTTATTTCAAATATTTTATTCCAGTTTTTCCCAGTGACATATAATTTATTAGTATCTGAATTATAAGCTATACCATTCATTACGTCGAGATCGGGAGATTTTTTAACTAAATCTCTAATTCCTGTAAAATCAATTACACCTTCAACTACTCCATTATTAGGATTTATTATAATTACAACATCTCTATTTAATTGATAGGTGTTAGCATAAATTTTTCCATTAATGTATTCAAGCTCATTAATGTTTTTAATCTTTGATTTGTTTGTCATAACCTCAATATTCCTAATTTCTTTCAACGTATCTTTATCTAATATCCATATTTTATTAGTTCCATCAGATTTATATATAAATTCACCATCATTACATAAACCCCAACCTTGAATGCTTTTACCATATTTAAATGACCTTTTATATTCAAGATCTGTATTATAGATAAATCCTATTTGATTTTTCCAAGTAAGTTGATATATATTATCATTCAGTATAGTAATGCCTTCTGCAAAATATTCATAATCAATATCAATAGACTTAAGCACTTCTCCAGTTTTATAATTAACTTTTCTTAAGGTTGATTTTCCATTTAATCCTGTGCTTTCATATAATACATCATTATAAAATTCTAATCCTTGAGTATAAGCTTTATCATCATGTTTAAATTCATTTATAATTTCATATCTATAAAGTGTTGGTGTAATATTGGAATAAATATCAAATGACTCATTTAATGTAAATGATTTACCGTTACTATAAATAAATGCTTTAACATTATGATTTCCAAGAATATAGTCATTTAAGATGACTTCTTTTTTAGTGCTTTTATCATTTATAAATAGTTTGATAGAATCAATAAGAATATCCTTTTTATTTGATATTTCTATATTGATTGTATCATTCAGTTTAATAGTTTTATTTGATGATTGAATTTTAAGTTTAAAATCTTTAGAATTATTATTTTCACAATTTGAGATCAGAAATAAACTTAAAATCAATAATAGCTGTTTCATATATTAAATTTAATATATTTAAATAAATTATGTCAAAAGTAGTATTAATTACTGGTGCTTCATCAGGTTTTGGAAGATCAATTGCTGAAAAACTATCTAATCATGATTTTATAGTTTATGGAACTTCTAGAAACCCAAAAGAAATTGAAGGTAAGTATAAATTACTCAAATTAGATATTACTGAATATCAAGATGCAGAAAGAATAACTGATTATTTAATTGATAAACATGGAAAAATAGATATTTTAATTAATAATGCTGGTATTAGTATAACTGGTCCAGTAGAATCTTCTGATATGTCTGAAATAAAAAGACTATACGAGACAAATTTTTTTGGTCAAATAAATCTAATACAAAAGATTGTCCCTCACATGAGAAATAATATGTCTGGACTAATTATAAATATTACTTCTATTGCAGGGTATTTAGGTTTGCCATTTCAAAGTATATATTGTGCTTCAAAATCATCATTAAACCTACTAGGAGAGTCATTAAATATGGAATTAAAAAACTTTAATATTAGAGTTGTTAACCTTGCGCCAGGGGACTATAAGACAGAGATAATTGAGAATAGAACAGATGCTATTTTAGATAATAATTCACCATATAAATCTGAATATTCAAGTTTTACTAAAGCTGTTACAAAAGGGATGACAAAAAAAGGAAATGATCCTAAAGAAATATCAGATTTAGTTTTTAAAATTATAAAATCTAAGAATCCGAAAATTCATTACCTTTCTGGAAAATTTATTCAAAAGTTAGTAACTCTTAAAGAACTTATTCCTGATATGATTTTTGAAAAAATTATTATGAAACTTTATAAACTTAAATAAACTTATTTATGAATTTTTTTATTGACACAGCAAATCTTGATCAAATTAAAGACGCTCAATCATTAGGTATTCTGGATGGAGTTACTACAAATCCTTCATTAATGGCAAAAGAAGGTATTAAAGGTGAAAAAAACATAATTAAACACTATAAAGATATTTGTAATATAGTATCTGGTGATGTTTCAGCTGAGGTTATTTCTGTTGACTATAAAGGAATTATTAAAGAGGGGGAAACCTTAGCCAAACTCCACAAACAAATAGTTATTAAGGTTCCAATGATTGAAGAAGGGATTAAAGCAATTAGGTATTTTTCAGATAAAGGTCTAAAAACAAACTGTACTTTAGTTTTTTCAGCTGGACAAGCTTTACTTGCAGCTAAGGCTGGAGCTACATATGTTTCCCCATTTATTGGAAGACTTGATGATATTTCAACTGATGGATTAAACCTTATAGGTGAAATAAGGGAGATATATGATAATTATGGGTTTAAGACTCAAATTCTTGCTGCTTCGATTAGACATACCATGCATATTATAGATTGTGCTAAATTAGGTGCAGATGTTATTACAGGTCCACTCTCTGCCATAAAGGGACTAATGAAACACCCACTAACAGATATAGGATTAGAAAAGTTTTTGAGTGACCATAAAAATAATCAATAACGATTTAGAGACTCTTCTATAGTATTAGAGAATAAATTTCCAAAACCATCAATAATTTTTGATTTCCGATCTATAATGATTGCTTTGTTTAGATAAGTCAATACCCAATCTTTACTTGATCTCTCAAAGTTTATAAATGAAAATTGATCATCTATTGTGACATTTAATATAGCTTGGGCTTGGTTTACAAGGTCATTGTATGGTTGAATGCATATTCCTACATATCTATACTCAGGAAATTTCTCTTTAAGTTCATTAACTCTTCTAATTGTCCTTCTATAATGGTTCATTTGAGTTTGTGACCAGAAATATATAAGAGTTCTATTTTTATTAAATGCGTCTAAACTAGAAATAATATCTTGATTAAAATTCATAAGATTGATCTCTGGTAACATTTTTCCACTTTGCATTTTATTTATATCATTATGAAGTTTTATAATTTCATCATAATATGTTTGTGATGAATTTACATAGGAATAGTATCCAATAAACCTTTCATGGTAATCATGATTTTTAAAATTAAGTAGTTCTTCTATAGCTGTAGCTCTGGACAAAATATTTTTAAGGTCATTATTTTTTATTTCTGAATCTATAAGAACTAATTTTTTAATATTAAAATCAGTATTATTTTTTTGATAAAAATAAACTTGACTACTGTCAAGTACACTTTTATTAAAATAATTCATTAAATAAGTGATATATGGCTCGAACAGTATTAAATCTTTATCATTTAGATTAAGGTTATTTCTATAATTAAAATATTTTTCTACATCAGATGAATTCCAATTTGAACCTCTAAGTAGAGCGTATCTTTCAAGTCTATTGGCATATGAATATAATATACTTGATTTAGTAACTTTTTCTGATAATTTTGATTGAACTCCAGATTTTATAAAATCATTCCAAATATTTTCTTTTTCTAGAGATAATGAATCTATTATTTCTTTAAATCTAGTAGAAGTTTCAGAATACATATTTGATAAAAAATCATCTTCATTGCTTAAATAATTAGAAATGTCAATTAAAAAATTATTCTTAGATGAGCCTTTTCCTGTAAAAGACAATGATTCACTAAAATCTTCACCATTAACTCTAATCCATATGCTGTCGCCTTTATCTACAAGTATATTTTGATATTCAGGTAAATGTTCAATTCTATATATACCTGAATTAATGTTGTTAATTTGTTTGAAAAACGTATTATTATCATCTAATTCAACAGAATCAATCTTAATATTATTTCTGTAGATATTAACATTTGATGACGATGGGTTAATTATTTCTCCTCCTATATAAAAAACACTAGGATCATTATTATTACATGAATTAAAAAAAAACAAAATATTGACTAGTATAATTAGTTTTAAAAATATCAAGGTGTTATTTTTGCGCATAATTTAATAAATATGTTGTCTGTAAATAATTTATCACTTCAATTTGGTAAAAGAATTCTCTTTGATGAAGTAAATATAACTTTTTCTCCAGGAAATTGCTATGGAATAATTGGAGCTAATGGTGCAGGTAAATCAACATTTTTAAAAATATTATCTAAACAAATGGAAGGAAACTCTGGGTCCATATCTTTAGAGCCAGGAAAGAGACTATCTGTATTAGAGCAAGATCATAACAGATATGATGCTAATAATGTATTAGAGACTGTTATTTTAGGAAATAAGGAGCTTTATGAAATAAAAAAACAAATAGATGATCTATATGCAAATGAAAACTTTTCTGATGCAGATGCAGAGAGGGTAGGTGAGCTGCAAATTAAATTTGAAGAAATGGATGGCTGGAATGCTGAGGCTGATGCAGCATTTTTATTATCAAGTTTAGGAATAAAGGAAGAATTACATCAACATATGATGAATAGCATTGATCAAAAAGTTAAGGTTAAAGTTCTTCTAGCCCAATGTATATTTGGAAATCCAGATGTTCTTATTATGGATGAGCCTACAAATGATTTAGATTATAATTCGGTTGAATGGATAGTGAATTTTATTCAAGAATTTGAAAATACAATTATTGTTGTTTCACATGATAGGTTTTTTCTTGATTCAGTATGCACTCATATATCTGATATAGATTTTGGTAAGATAAACCATTTTTCAGGAAATTATAGTTTCTGGCAAGCGTCAAGTGAATTAGCAACAAGGCAAAAACTTCAACAAAACAAAAAGTCTGAAGAGAAGAAAAAAGAATTACAGGAATTTATTTCTAGATTTTCAGCAAATGTTGCGAAATCAAAACAAGCGACAGCAAGAAAAAAAATGATAGAAAAATTAAACATAGAAGAAATAAAACCTTCAAGTAGAAGATATCCAGCGATAATTTTTGAACAAGAAAGAAAAGCTGGAGATCAAATATTAGATGTAAACTCTTTATCATTATCTAATGAAAATGAAACACTCTTTAAAGACATTAGTTTTAATCTAAAGAGGGGTGAAAAGGTTTTAATATTATCCAAAAACTCTAGAGCTTGTAATTATTTCTATGAATGCCTTTCTGGTAATTTAAAAAGTTCTTCCGGTTCTTATAGTTGGGGAATTACAACTTCATTTGGTTACTTACCATTAGATAATTCTTCTTTTTTTAATAATAAACTATCACTGGTTGATTGGTTAAGGCAATGGGCCAATACTGATGAAGAAAAAGAAGAATTGTACATTAGAGGGTTTTTAGGTAAAATGTTATTTAGTGGCGATGAAGCTTTAAAATCTTGTGATGTCTTATCTGGTGGAGAGAAGGTAAGATGTATGCTATCTAAAATTATGATGGGTAATCCAAATGTTTTATTAATTGATGAACCTACTAATCATTTAGATCTAGAATCTATTACGACATTTAATAATTCATTAATTAATTTTAAGGGTACTGTTTTAATGAGCACAAATGATATTGCTTTTGCAAAATCTGTTTCAAATAGAATAATTGAAATTACACCAAATGGTGTTATTGATAGTTATCTCCCCTTTGACGAATATGTTAAGGATAAGAAAATTATTAATCACAGAGAAAGATTATATAAGTAGTTACTTATCTCTAATTTGAGCATTAAGATCTTTAGTGAATCTATTCATTATTTTTTTCATTACTTGATCAATATGTTTATCAGTAAGTGTTTTTTTAGAGTCATTAAAAAGAAAACTAATTGCGTATGATTCTTTATCATTACTCATGGATTTATCTTTATAAACATCAAATAGATTAACTTCTTTTAATATGTTCTTCTCAATATCAAATGCTAATTTCTCAATATTATCAAAAGTAACTTTAGAATCTACTATCATTGATATATCTCTTCTTGAAGAAGGAAATTTGGAAATCTCTTTATATTTTATGACATTATTTTTTATATCAATCTTTGATAGATTAATCTCTGCATACCATACTTTAGTATTTATTGAATAATTATTAAGTAGGTTTTTGTTTATTTCACCTATACAGCCAATTGTATCCTTTCCTTTTATAATTACAAGTTTCTTAGAATAATTAGAATCATTTTTAGATATAAATTTCACCTTTAATGATAAATCATTGCATAATCTTTTTATTAGACCTTTTATGTAGTAGAAATTATCTATTTGATCTTTATTTAACCAGGATTCATTAAATATTTCTCCAGAAATTGAAATAGAAAGCAATTTTGTTTCAACGTTTTCTTTGTGGTCTGAGTAATACGTATTTCCTATTTCAAACAATTTGAGATTTTTATTTTGTCTGTTAATATTAAAATTTATTATATCCAACATTCCAGGTAATAATGAGACTCTAAGATTTGATAGTTCAACTCCTTGTGGATTAATAATCTCTATAGGCTTAATATCTTTATTTATTTGATTTGATTCAGGAGAGCAGATAGAGTTTGTCATAATCTCATTAAAACCAACTCCAACGAGATTCCTATATATTATATTATCAATAATTTTATCATTATTTAAAGTAAAATCCTTTGAAGAACGTGTTAATGTTAAACTTGAATCAATATTGTTATAACCATATACTCTGAGAATCTCTTCAATTAAATCAATTTCTCTATTTACATCAGCTCTATAATGAGGTGAGATTACATTTAAACCATCATCAGTTGCTGCTTCAATTGTAACATCTAGAGAGTTTAAAATAGAGGCAATAATTTCCTTATCTATTAATTTACCAGATATCGAGTTAATCTTATCATATCTTAAAAAAATATTTTTTTCTTCTAACTTAAGGTTATCCTCTTTAATAACATTAGATGAAATGGAGTCTGGACAATCATTTTTAATCAATATTGAAGCTCTTTTTAATGCATATATTACCATTTCAGGATCTACACCTCTTTCAAATCTAGAAGAAGCTTCTGTAAAAATTGAATGTCTTTTTGATGATTTTCTTACTGATATTGAATTAAATATTGCAGATTCTAGAAAAATGTTTTTTGTGTTATTTGTAACACCCGAATCTAAACCTCCAAATATACCGGCTAGACATAATGGATTACTTTTAGAACAAATCATAATATCTTCATTATCAAGAGATATTTGATTTCCATCAAGAGTCTTAAAATCTGTTTTTGAATCTAAAGTTTTGACTTCAATATTTGAAATCTTATCTAAATCAAAAGCATGTAAAGGTTGTCCAATTTCGTGCAATACATAATTGGTAATATCAACTATATTATTTATAGGCTCTTGTCCAATTGATTTAAGTTTATTTTTAATCCATTTTGAAGATTCCTTAACTTCAATATTTTTAATAATAATACCTGCATATAAGGGGGATAAATTTGAATCTTCAACATATATTTTGGTTTCAATTTTAAAATCATCATAACTAAATTCACTAATACTAGGTAACTTTAAATTTGTCTTTTCCTTATTAAGGTCAAAAAATACTTTTAAATCTCTTGCAACACCAAAATGGCTCATTGCATCAGATCTATTAGGAGTTAATCCAATTTCTAATATCTTATCATTTTCAACTTCAATTATTTTGCTTAATGGAGTGCCCGTTTTTATTTTTTTATCTAGAACCATTATTCCATCATGTGAATTGCTTAATCCAATTTCATCTTCAGCGCAAACCATACCATTACTAACAACACCTCTTATTTTAGATTTTGATATTTTAATCTTTTCACCTGAATTTGTGTAAATAAAAGATCCAACTGTTGCAACAGCTACTTTTTGACCTTTAGAAATATTTGGCGCACCACATACGATTTCAAATTTCCCTTCTTTTCCTAAATCAATATTGGTGAGTTTAAGTCTATCAGCATTTGGATGTTTTTTACATGATAAGACTTCTCCTACAATAATTCCTTCAAGAGATCCTTTTATTGATTCAAAGTCTTCTACTTTTTCAACTTCTAAACCAAGATTTGTTAATATTTCCGAAACTTCATCAACTGGTTTGTCAATGTCTATGTAATCTTTTAGCCAATTATAAGAAACTTTCACAGTTTATAATCTAATTCAAAGCAAATATAATTATATCAGCTTATATATCTCCATAAATTTTTTGATTTTCCTGATAGAGAAATATACTCTCTTATAGACGAATTTTCTGCTAACTTTAATTTAGGGTCCTTAGATAATATAATTGAAACACAATCTCTAGCTTTTGTTAGTATATCATGATCATTAATAATATCTGCTATTTTAAATTTAAGAATTCCACTTTGTTTTGTGCCTAATAAGTCTCCAGGGCCTCTTAATTTTAAATCAACCTCAGAAAGCTTAAAACCATCATCAATTTGAACCATTGTGTCAGTTCTAGTCTTAGCATCACTTGAAATATTATCTTTAGTCATAAGAATGCAATAACTTTCTTCATTCCCTCTGCCAACCCTTCCCCTTAGTTGGTGTAATTGAGATAATCCAAATCTTTCAGAACTTTCAATCATCATAACCGATGCATTTGGAACATTTACACCAACCTCTATAACAGTTGTAGATACAAGTATCTGAGTTTTATTATTTATGAATCTTTCCATTTCCAAACTTTTATCTAACGACTTCATTTTACCATGAAGGATACCTACTTGATATTCTGGTCTTGGAAAATCACGTAACATACTTTCGTAACCATCAACAAGATCTTTATAATCA
The DNA here is from genome assembly GCA_004214195.1 of Flavobacteriales bacterium. Lineage (GTDB taxonomy): Bacteria > Bacteroidota > Bacteroidia > Flavobacteriales > Flavobacteriaceae > Marisimplicoccus. The sequence goes on from SGZK01000015.1 coordinate 9,256, forward strand.
AGTTTTTCTGATTCATTAATTAACGGATAAACAATATATACTTGTCTTCCTAGTTTAATTTGATCTTTAAGAAATTTATAAACACTCAATCTATTCTTATCATACCTATGGACAGTAATTGTCTTTTTTCGTCCTGGAGGTAATTCTTTTATTATTGATATATCAAGATCACCATAAACACTCATAGCTAGTGTTCTAGGTATTGGTGTTGCAGTCATAACCAATATATGTGGCGGAGAGGTATTCTTTCTCCATAGTTTAGCTCTTTGTGCTACTCCAAATCTATGTTGTTCATCAACTATAGCTAAACCTAAATTTTTAAATTTTACCACATCTTCAAGAATTGCATGTGTTCCAATTAAAATTTGGATTTCATTATTTAAAAGTTTTTTGTGAATATTCTTTCTTGATTTTGTAGGAGTTGAACCAGTTAAGATTTCAGCGTTTACATCAAGTTTTTCTAATAATTTAGAAATAGAATCAAAATGCTGATGAGCTAAAATTTCAGTTGGAGCAAGAATACATGATTGATATCCGTTATCTATTGCTATTAAGATTATCATCAATGAAACTATCGTTTTTCCAGAACCAACATCTCCCTGAAGAAGTCTATTCATCTGTTTTCCACTATTAAAATCTTTACGAATTTCTTTTATTACTTTTTTCTGATCATCTGTTAATTCAAATGGTAGTGATTCATTGTAAAAGGTATTAAAATTATCACCGACTAATTTAAATTGAAATCCATTTATCTTTTTAAGTCTGTCAGTTTTAGACAATAAAAACCCTAATTGATTAAAAAATAATTCTTCAAATTTCAATCTATCTATAGCCTTCTTTAATTTATCGTTGGATTCTGGTAAATGAATATTTATCAAAGCATTTTGTCTATCAAAAAAAGAATATTCTTTTCTGATATAAGAGGGTAAATTTTCTTTAATCTTCCCATTAGTTGATTGAAGTAATTCATAGATTATTTTAATAAAATATCTTTGTGTTATCCCGCTGCTAGTTAACTTTTCTGTTGAAGAATATATTCCATGTAGTCTTCTTGGTACATTTTTATCAAAAGTCGATTTTAATTTTATTTCTGGATGAGTGATTGTAATTTTCTTTTTATACCAATTTAATTTTCCAAAGACAACATATTCTTTGTTCTTGTCTATTGAATCCTCAATCCAGCTGTATCCTCTAAACCAAATTAAATCTATTTCACCTGTATCATCTTGAAATGTTAACGATAAACGTTTATTGAATTTATTATTGACAGAGGTTTTTTTAACTACTTTTCCAACAACTTGAACCTCAGAAGGTAAATTAGGAAGATCTTTAATTTTATAAAACTTAGTTCTATCTATATACCGAAAAGGAAAGAAATTTAATAAATCATCATAAGTAGTAATATCTAGTTCTTCTTTAAAAAGTTTAGCCCTTGAAGGACCAACTCCTTTTATAAATTCTATAGAAGTGTCAAGGATATTTTTATTGTTCACTTTTTAGATAATCTAAAGCAAGATTAGTCATTACTTTAACTCCCAAAAGCATTGATCTATCATCAACTGTAAAATCTGCAGTATGATGAGGTGTTGGAGGTTTATTTGAATCTGAATTGTATCCACCTAATTCAAATAAAAAACCTGGCACCTCATTAAGATAGTATGCATAATCTTCAGCAACAGTTTTAGCTTTAGTTAAAACTGCATTATTTTCCCCAGCTGATTTTTTAATTGAAGGCAACATCTGATTCATCATACCAGGATCATTATAAGTTATATCAGCGCCATCAATAATCTCTACTTCAGATTCAGCTCCAAAAGATTTTGAGATTCCATCAACTAGATTATGTATTTTTTGCTTTATGCTATCCCTCATTTCATAGCTTAAAGCTCTTATAGTACCAATCATAGTAACTTCTTCAGGAATAATATTAAATCTATTACCGCCGTTTATCTGTCCGATTGATAAAACTGCTGCTTCTTCAGTTAAATTAGATTGTCTTGAAATGATTGTTTGCAGAGCACTTATTATTTCAGCTGATATTACTATTGGATCAACTCCAAACCATGGTGTTCCACCATGTGTTTGTTTGCCTTTAATTTTTATTGTTAAACTTGAAGAGGATGCAAAAAACCCTCCAGGTTTATAATAAACCTTATTCATCGGTAGAAGAGAACTGATATGCAGACCAAATATTGCATCAACATCAGGGTTATTCAACACACCTTCTTTTATCATTAATCTAGCTCCCCCTTCTTCACCTTTTGGTGGTCCTTCTTCTGCTGGTTGAAATATAAATTTAACAGTACCTGGAAAATCTATATTATTTGATAGGATTTCTGCTGTAGCCATCAATATTGCTATATGAGCATCATGTCCACATGCATGCATAACACCTTTGTTAATTGATTTATACTCTAA
>SGZK01000016.1:0-11400 GCA_004214195.1 Flavobacteriales bacterium
ATTCCCTTTTAATATACAAGAAGGGTACTTCCAAGTAACAGCTGAGCCTGTTTCAACTTGAGTCCATGATATTTTTGCTCTATCATGGCAAATTCCTCTTTTAGTTACAAAATTATATACTCCTCCTCTTCCTTTCTTATCTCCAGGGTACCAGTTTTGTACCGTAGAATATTTTATCTCTGCATCATCATGAGCAATTAACTCAACGACTGCTGCATGTAATTGATTTTCATCTCTAGATGGTGCTGTACAGCCCTCCAGATAACTGACATAACTTCCTTTATCAGCAATTAAAAGAGTTCGTTCAAACTGTCCAGTTCCTGCTTGATTAATTCTAAAATAAGTTGACAGCTCCATTGGACACTTAACTCCTTTTGGTATATAACAAAACGACCCGTCAGAAAAGACAGCAGAGTTTAAAGCTGCATAATAATTATCTTTTTGAGGGACAACTGTTCCTATATATTTCCTTACTAATTCAGGATGATTTTGGATTGCCTCAGAAATTGAACAAAAAATAATTCCTTTTTCTGATAAAGTGTCTTTAAATGAAGTTGCAACTGAAACAGAATCAACAACCACATCCATTGCTACACCACTTAATCTCTTTTGTTCATCAATGGAGATACCAAGTTTATTAAATGTTTTAATAAGTTCAGGATCCACATCATCTAATGATTTTAAGTTTTGTTTTTTCTTAGGTGCAGAATAATAAGAGATGTTTTGAAAATTCGGTTTTTCATATTTCAAACTTGACCAGTCAGGTTCTACCATATCTTTCCATGACTTATATGATTCAAGACGCCATTCTGTCATCCACAGTGGTTCGTTTTTCTTTTCAGAGATTTTTCTAACTACCTTTTCATTAAGTCCAATAGGAAATGTTTCAGAGTCAATCTTTGTGTAAAAGCCATATTCATACTCTTGAGTCTCTAAACTTTTCTTTAATTCTTCTTCTGTATAAGCCATTATATTAATACTTAATTCTAGTTGCAAATATACAACATATAAAGACTTTTTAGAGTATTTTTGAATATGGAAAAGGAAGAAGCAAAAATAGAAAATGAGCTTTCTAATATTGGAGAAACTGCTTTAATAAAAAAAATAACTAAGTCTTTTAAACTATCTAATAAATCTAGTATTCTTGGGATAGGAGATGATGCAGCCCTAATTAATTTTGATCAAAAAGAAATTGTTGTTTCTAAAGATATACTGGTAGAAGGGGTACATTTTGATTTAAGCTATATGCCTTTGAAACACTTAGGTTATAAGTCTATCGTAGTAAATGTATCTGATATACTTGCTATGAATGCATCTCCTTCCCAAATATTAGTTTCCGTAGCAGCTTCAAACAGATTTAAGCTTGATGCAATAGAAGCGATTTATGATGGAATCAATGCAGCATGTTCTGAATACAATCTAGATTTAGTTGGAGGAGATACAACATCCAGTAATAAGGGGCTTATAATATCAGTTACTTGTATAGGAAATATTGATAAGAAGAAAGTTGTAAAAAGATCTGGCGCAAAAGATGGAGATATATTAGTTGTTAGTGGCGACCTTGGAGGATCATATATGGGCCTACAGGTTTTAGAAAGGGAGAAGGCAGTCTTTGAGGTTGACCCTAATTCTCAACCTAATTTATCAAAATACACATATTGTATTCAAAGACAACTAAAACCAGAAGCAAGAAAAGATGTAATCAATGTATTAGATGAACTAAATATTATCCCTACATCTATGATTGATATTAGTGATGGCTTATCCACAGAAATCAATCACTTGTCTAATTCTTCAAACATATCAATTCATATTCATGAAGAGAAAATTCCTATCTCTGATGATACTAAAAATGTTTGTGATGAATTTAAAATAAATCCTACGGTAGCTGCTTTAAATGGAGGTGAAGATTATGAATTGTTATTTACTATTTCAGAGAAAAAATCAAAAAAAATAATTGACAATCCATTATTTACAATATTAGGAAGTTGTAATAAGAAAAAAAATGACAATTGCATGATTACGAGTATCGGTCAAAAGATTAATATCGGTAGTGAAGGTTGGGATCCATTTAACAAAAAATAATTCTAGCCAAGTGCTACATCTAAGCTCATCATTATAATAAACCCTCCTATAAATCCTAAAGTGGCAATATCTGTATATTTATCTAGCTGGGTCTCAGGTATAACTTCTTCAACAACCACAAAGATCATTGCACCAGCCGCAAAAGCAAGAGCATAAGGAAGAATAGGTGTAAAAAAAGTAACTGCAAGAGCTCCTATAACTCCAGCTATCGGTTCTACAATTGCAGATAACTGTCCATACCAAAAACTTTTAAACTTAGACACTCCTGACCTTCTTAAAGGCATTGATACTGCAATTCCTTCAGGAAAATTTTGTAAACCAATTCCAAATGCAAGAACTACTGCACCAGCAATTGATGCTTCTGGAATACCAGTTGCAACTCCACCAAAAAGGACTCCAATAGCAAGTCCTTCAGGAATATTATGAAGAGTAATTGCTAAAACTAATAATGTTGTCCTTCTCCAAGGAGTTTTTATCCCTTCACTTTCTTTAAAATTTATATGTAAATGGGGTAGTACTTTATCTAATCCAAAAATAAATAATGCACCAAGACCAAAACCAATAGCAGATGGCATAACTTTAACAAATCCCTCTCCAGCACTCATTTCAATAGCCGGAGATAATAAACTCCAAAAACTTGCTGCTACCATGACACCCCCTGTAAAACCCAACATTCCATCTAATGACATTCTGCTCATAGATTTAAAAAGGAATACTGAAGAAGCCCCAAGAGCAGTTACTCCCCATGTAAAAAGAGTTGCATATAAAGCTCCTTGAACAGGGTGTAAGTTTGAAAAATATTCTATAATTTCATTCATATTTGCAAGAAATTAACAAGTTCTTATTATTTTGAGATTTATTAGTTTGCTAAAATAGAATAATTCATCAAGATTATCAATAATGAAAGAATATTTTGATTATATAATTTGTGGAGCAGGAGCCTCTGGATTATTATTGGCTAACTCAATGATTGAAGATGATTTTTTTAAAGATAAAAAAGTTCTATTAATTGAAAAGGACAATAAATCACTTAATGATAGAACATGGGGTTTTTGGGATAATAAAGCAAACGTCTTAGATTCGATAATTTATAAAAGCTGGAACAATGCTGAGTTTGTAGCCCCATCTTATAAAAAGAATTTTTCATTGAGACCCTATAAATACAAAATGGTAAAAGCTATTGATTTTTATTCTCATTTTCTAAAAAAAATAGATAGGGCCTCAAACTTTGAATATGTAAACGCATCTGTTTCTGAAATAGTGTCTAATTCTATTGATAATTACGTTAACACGAATATTGGCAAATTTAATTCCAAATTAATTTTTTCAAGCTTAACATTAAATAATAAGATTAATTTTAATAAATACCCATTACTAAATCAAAGCTTTATTGGATGGTATATTGAGACTAATAAAAATGTTTTTGATGAAAATAAAATAACATTTATGGACTTTGATCGTGATCAAAAAAATGAAATTAGATTTATTTATGTTCTTCCATTTTCATCTAACAGAGCATTAATAGAATACACTCTTTTCTCTGAAAAGTTAATTTCAAATCAAGAGTATGAAAATGGAATAAAAGAATATCTTAATAAAAGAGGTATAAATGATTATAGAGTATTAGAGAAAGAAAAAGGCAATATTCCTATGACATGTTTCCCTTATGAAAAATCAAATACAGATAAATTAATTCATATTGGAACTGCTGGGGGATGGACAAAGCCAAGTACAGGATATACAATAAAAAACACAATTGAGAAAACGGAAGAACTCATCTCACTAATCAAATCAAATAAATCATTAAAAAAATTTAATAAAAGAAACCGATTTTGGTATTATGATTTAATATTTTTAGATGTCTTAAAGTCAACTAAAGGAAAAGGCTATAAAGCTTTTAGTTACATGTTTAAAAGGAATAATCACATCAAAATTTTGAAATTTTTAGATGAAAAAACCAGTCTTTTTGAAGAGTTGCCAATACTTCTTTCTGTTAATAAAATTCCTTTTATAAAAGCACTTGTAAATAGATTTGCTAAGATAATTGATAGAGTAATTACGAACCCCGATTGATTAAAGAAGAGCAATATTCCTTAAAAACATTTTTTTTATTTTCTTCCAATTCTAAATCATCGATCAAGTTAATTGAAATGTCATAGTATTTTTTGATATAATCCTCTAAAGCTTTTTTTGAACCTGATGATATATAAAATGATTTTATTTTTTTTATTTTTTCCTCCCCATCAATGTCAGAAAAATTAAATGTATTTAGAAATAATTCTTCTTCATCTCCTTCTAGATTTTCTTTTGATAATATATATAAAAGTGTTTTCTTTTTCTCCAAAATATCACCTCCTATTTTTTTTCCAAAATCTTTCGACTGTCCAAACGCATCTAGATAGTCATCCTCAAGCTGAAAAGCTATTCCCAGATTTTTTCCAATTTTATATAAGGTCTGAATATTATTCTCTGAAGCTTCTGAAACTATTCCACCGAATTTAAAACTACATGCTATAAGCTCTGCAGTTTTTAATTCAATCATTTTAAAATAGTCATCAATTTGAACATTATTTTGAGTGGAAAAGTCAATATCATACTGTTGTCCTTCAAAAACAAGTATTGCCGTATTATTTAACTCTTTAGATAATTCAATATATGTTTGATCTTTATACTTACTTAATAAATTATAAGACAAAATTAACATTATATCTCCAGATAGTATTGCTGTATTATTATTCCATTTATCATTTATAGTCTTAGCTCCTCTTCTAATTAGTGCATTATCCATTATATCATCATGGACAAGAGTAAAATTATGAAAGATCTCTAGCGAAGCTGCTGCAGGAAGAGCATTGTTTATTTTTTCGGAAAAAAGATCAGATATAAAAAGTGTAAATAATGGTCTTACTCTTTTACCTCCATTTTGTAAAACATACTTAACTGGGTCATATAAATTGCTAGGATAATTAGATAATAAATATTTATCTATATAATCATTTAAATCCTTGATATAATCGTTAAATTTGTTCATGTTAATCTTAATAATGACAAATGATAATTGTCACTCATTGTATAGTAAAAATACATTATTTTTTAATTGATGTTAAGACTTTTTTTAATACTTCTTCTATTAACTGAAACAGTTTTCAGTCAGAATGATTTGGTTAGCTTATCTATTGATGAGGCTGTTGAATATGGTATAAAAAACAATAGAAATCTAATTAATGCTGAACGAGAAATTTTAATGGCATATAATGAAAAATGGAAAACAATTGCAACTGGATTACCTCAGATAACAGCAAATATAGACTATTCAAATTATATTGAAAGACCCACTTCTCTAATACCATTAGAAAAATTTGGTGGTCCCCCTGGGGAATTCTCAGAAGTTCAATTTGGACTTGAGCAAAGAGCTTTTGGCTCAATGAAAATGGAACAGCAAATTTTTGATGGATCATGGATAGTTGGTCTTCAAGCAACTAAAGTTTATCTTGAAACATCAAAAAACTTTTATGAAAAAACACTTCTCGAAGTTAAAGAAGGTGTAATTAAATTATACAGTCTTGTTTCAATTTTAAAAGAAGGTGTTAGTTTGTTAGAAAATAATGTTGAAAATTTCAAAAAAGATTATTATGAGATCTCTGAACTTTATAATAATGGATTTGAAGAAATTGAAAATGTCGAACAAATTAAAATCACACTAGCACAATCTGAATTTTTACTAAAGCAAACAGAGAAAACATACGATAATCAATTGGACTTATTAAAATTAATTCTTGGAATAAATCTTGATGATCAATTATTATTGACAACAAACTTTGAAGAGCTTATATCAGGTGATATTATCTTTAATAAATCTGTAGTTGACTTTATACCAGAGAACAATATTGAAATAAAAATTTCAAAAAATACCTATGATACAAAGAAACTTGAATATAAGTTAGAGCAATCAAAAAGATTACCTAAGATTACGGGGTTTTATAGCAATACTTTTACAGGATACAATGATGATTTTAAATTCTTGCAAAGCGACCAAAAATGGTTTGGCTCATCTGTATTTGGAATTAATCTTAAAGTTCCAATATTTTCATCTCTAGGATTAAGGGCTTCTTCTCAAAAGGCTAAGTATGCAATGAACCAGGCTGAGACAAGTTATTTTGATCAAAAAGAAAGAATATATGCCCTGGTTAAACAAAAACTTAATGATTATCTGTTAGCTTTGGATTCCTATAATATTGATAAGGAAAACATGTTGCTGTCCCAATCTATCGAAGAAAAAAATTCTATAAAATTTTTTGAAGGAATGGTATCTTCATTTGAATTAAGACAAGCACAAAATCAACTTTTAAATACTCAACAAAAATATTTAAACTCAGTAATCAATTTAATCTCTATCAATGCTGAGCTAGAAACTTTATTTAACAAACCTATTACAGTAAAATGAAAAAATTAATAATAACTCTCTCTCTAATCTTCCTCTTTGGTTGTAACTCTTCTAGAAACTCTTCAATTAATGATCTTATTAATAAGGGAGATCTTGAGACTTTGAAAAAAAAGAAAAAAGAATATGTTGATCTACTGAATGATTTGAGATTAGACATAAATGAAATCAATAATGGCATAACATTATTAGATGAGAATGAACAAATCCAAGTAATTTCAAAATTTAATGTTATTGAAAAAGAATTCAAAACCTATGTTAAGCTACAAGCAAATCTTAAGACTAGGAAAAACGTTGTAATACTTTCAGAATTTCAAGGTCAATTAAAAAATTTATTTGTTAGGGAGGGACAACTTGTTAAAAAGGGACAACTTCTAGCAGAAATTAATGATTCTGGAATCAATGAACAGTTAGATCAAATGTTAATTCAAGCAAATTTTACAAAAGATAATTTCGATAGAGTAAAAAGATTATGGGATAAAAATATCGGGTCAGAGATGCAGTTTTTAAAAGCGAAAAGTGACTTTGAAACAAGTAATAAGATGGTTGAACAGATTAGAGATCAACTTTCAAAAACAAAGATTTATGCCCCTTTTAATGGAGAAATTGATGAAATAATATCAAATTTAGGGTCAAATCTTATACCAGGGTCTCCAATACTTAGGGTAGTTAATCTTGACATAATATATGCAGAAGCTCAAGTCCCTGAAAAATACGTTTCGTCAATCTCTCTAGGGACAGAAGCTATAGTTTCTATTCCTCTTTTGAATAAAGAAGTGACTTCAAAAATTGTACAAACTGGAAACTTTATTAATCCTAATAGTAGAACATTTAGAATTGAAGCTCCTGTTGAAAATAAGGACAAGAGAATAAAACAAAATCTTAACGCTAGAATTAACATAAACAATTATAGCAATTCTAAAGCCAAAGTTGTTCCTCTTAGAGTTCTAAGAGAAGATGCTTCTGGGAAAGCATATCTGTACAAATTAGTTACAACTGATAAAAAAGACATTTTTCTAACAGTCAAAAGTTTTGTGGAAATAGGGAATAGTTATAATGAAGAAATTGAGATAACCACTGGGTTATCTTTAGGAGATGTTATAGTTCTTGAAGGTGCTAATAATGTTGAAGATAATCAAAGAGTTAGAGGTATAGAATAAGTTGGTATAATGAATGTAAAAAATAAAGAGTTCTTTCTTTCCAGCTGGGCAATAAATAATAAAACTATTATTTATGTCATAATGGTATTATTCTTATTATCAGGGATTACTGCATATAAAACTATGCCTAGAGAACTTTTTCCTGAAGTTAATTCAACTAATATTTTTGTAACAACAATATTCCCAGGTAATACTGCTGAAGAAATTGAGAAACTAATAACTGACCCTCTTGAAGAAGAATTACGAGGTGTTAAAGATTTAAATGAAATAAAATCAAGTTCTAGTGAAGGAATTTCTGTAATAAGTATTGAATTTGATGATGATATAACTACTGAGCTGGCTAGACAAAGAACTAAAGATTTAGTAGACAATGTAATTGTTAAAGCAGATTGGCCAATATATAATAATGCAAAAATAGATCCTAGTATTTTTGAATTTGATGTAGCAGAAAGATATCCTGTTCTTAATATTAGTATGGTTGGAGATTTTCCTGTTGAGGATTTCAAAAATTATGCTGAGTATCTAGAAAAAAGAATTGAACAATTACCTCAAATCAAAACAGTAGAAATACGGGGGATACAAACTTTCGAAGTTGAAGTTGCTGTAGATCCATATAGAATGGCAGCTTCAAGAACAAGCTTTAAAAATATTATTGATGCTATTTCTGCTGAAAATATAACCATCTCTGCGGGTAGCTTAATTACTGATGGCCAAAGAAGAAATCTTAAAGTAATTGGTGAAGTTAATGACCCTGAAAAATTAAGAAAGTTTATTGTAAACCGAGATAATGGTCCAGTCTATCTTGAGGATGTTGCAAAAGTATCTTTCAGGGAAAAAGAAGCTACTTCTTTTACCAGATCATTCGAAGAGAAAACAGTAATGCTTGAGGTTATTAAAAGAGGAGGAGAAAATGCAATTTTTGCATCAAATTCAATTCAAGAGATAATTAGTGAAGCTCAAGAAAAAGTCTTTCCAAAAAGCCTTCAAGTAATAATTCAAAATGATCAATCTGATTATACAATTAATGCTGTAAATGATTTAATGAATAATTTAATTTTTGGAATCATTTTAGTTGTCACTGTCTTAACATTTTTCTTAGGACTTAGAAATGCTCTTTTTGTAGGGTTTGCAATACCAATGTCAATGTTTATGTCTTTAATGATTCTCTCTTACTTTGGATTTACATTAAATAGGATGGTTTTATTTGGTCTTGTTATGGGATTAGGTCTATTGGTTGATAACGGGATAGTTGTTGTAGAGAACATATACAGACTAATGGCAAAAGAAGGGATGTCAAGAATTCAAGCTGCAAAAGCTGGAGTAGGAGAAGTTGCTATGCCAATTATAGTATCAACTGCAACTACAATAGCAGCATTTATTCCCCTTGGTGGATGGCCGGGAATGATAGGTGAATTCATGATTTATTTCCCAATAACATTATCCGCAATTCTAGGTTCATCATTGATTGTTGCAATATTTTTTAATTCCATGCTAGTATCAAGTTTTATGGATCTTAGTGAGAAAGAGATTAGCAGAAGAAATTTAATCAGAATGACATATATTTTAGGTGGATTTGCATTAGTATTTGTGATATTCAAAGACACAAGAGCAATTGGATCTTTATTAATATTTATTTGCGGGTTGTTTTGGTTATATAAATATCTAATTAAAGAGCTTGCATTAAATTTTCAAAATACATTTCTAGTTAAACTTGAAAATTTATATGATAGGTTTTTAAAGTATGCGCTATCAGGTATAAAACCATATCTTTTCTTAGGGGGAACTGTTTTAATGTTATTTTTCTCATTACTATTATTAAATATTTTTCCTCCTATAGTAGAATTCTTTCCTGATAATGAGCCAAGACAGATATTAGTTTATGTAGAATATCCTGAAGGAACTGATATTAATAAAACAAATAGTACTTCTATATTAATTGAAGATGAAATTTATAAGGTTGTTAATGATGATAAATATCTAGATTCTGGTTATAATTTTATGATAGAATCTTCAATAGCTCAAGTAGGAGAAGGTGCTGGTAACCCACTAACAGCTGCTGGAGGTACAGGGGAAATCCCACATAAAGCTTTAATTACTTTAACTGCTAGAGAATTCAAATACAGAAGAGGACTCTCCAGTGAGGATTTAAGAAAAGATATACAGGTTCAACTTTTAGAAAAATTTCCTGGAATAGCAATTTCTGTTGAAAAAACTCAAGAAGGGCCACCAACAGGGTATCCAGTTAATATTGAACTCTATGGGGAAGACTATGGGGAACTTGTAGAATCAGCTATATCAATGAGAAATTTCTTGAATGAAGAGAACATTGAAGGAATCGAGCAATTAAAAATAAATGTCACAAAAAGTAAACCAGGAATTGAGTTTTTAGTAGACAGAGAAAAAGCTGGCGAGCTTGGTATTCCAACCGGTTTAGTTGGACAAACTTTAAGAAATTCAATTATTGGCACAAAAGCGGGAGTCTATAAAGAAAAAGGAGAGGATTACGATATAAATGTCCGTTTCAGTGAAGAATATAAAAATGATATTAATGCATTAATAAACCAAAATATTGTTTTTAAAGATCAGTCTAATGGAAAAATAAAAGAGATTCCAATTGCTTCTGTAGTTGATAAAAAAAATACTACTTCATTTAATGCAATTAAACATATTGATCTTGAAAGGGTTGTAACATTATATTCATCTATTTTAGCTGGGTCTAATGCTCAGCAGGTAGTAAATAATATAATAATTGCACTAACTGGATATGAAACATCTGAGGGTGTTAACTATAGATTTACTGGAGAAATTGAAGAGCAAGCTGAGAATCAATCTTTTTTATCAAGAGCATTAATTACTGCATTAGGTTTTATTGTTTTATTACTTGTTTTTCAATTCAGTTCAATATCAAAACCTATGATTGTTTTAATTTCAATAATATTAAGTTTTACAGGAGTTCTTTTAGGCATAGTAATATTTAATATGAAGTTTAGTATTCTTATGACAATGCTTGGAATAATTTCACTAGCAGGTGTAATAGTTAATAATGCTGTTGTTCTTCTAGACTATACTCAACTACTGTTTGATAGAAAAAAACTGGATTTAAATCTATCTAAAAACACTTTATTAGATAAGGAAACAGCTTTTATTCTTGTAGTTCAAGCTGGTGGAGCAAGATTAAAACCAGTTTTATTAACAGCAATCACAACTATTTTTGGTCTAATACCTCTAGCCACTGGACTAAATATTGATTTCTTTAGTCTATTTGGATCATGGGATCCTAATATTTATTTTGGAGGAGATAATGTTATATTTTGGGGTCCTCTTGCATGGACTGTGATATTTGGATTATCCTTTGCGACTTTCCTTACTCTAATTGTTGTCCCATCTATATACTACATAGTTCATTGTCTAAAGTTAAAACTTAAGAATATCTAGTTATATTTATAATAATTTAATATGTATAGAACAAACAATTGTGGTGAGTTAAACTCAGGTTTTGTTGATCAAGAGGTTAAGCTTTCAGGATGGGTTAATAAAATTCGAACAAAAGGTTTCATTATATGGATTGACCTAAGGGATAGATATGGAATCACTCAACTAGTTTTTGATAAAGAAAGAACAGACGCATCAGTTTTTGAAGCTGCAAATAAGCTAGGCAGAGAATTCGTTATTGAAGTTGATGGAAAAGTTATAAAAAGAAAAGACTTTAATAAA
>SGZK01000017.1:0-11390 GCA_004214195.1 Flavobacteriales bacterium
TTAGTTTTTCCATCTTTTGTAAAAATATCATTATGTTCACTTCCTTTCATTTTTGAACCTTTAAAGCCACTTCCAAATTCAAATCCTTTAACTGCATTAATTGAAAGCATTGCTCTTCCAAGTTCAGAATGGAGTTTATTAAAAACAGGTTCTCCTAAACCAATTGGCATATTTCTTATAACACATGACACTATACCTCCTACTGTATCACCAGCCTTTCTTGTTTTCTTAATTAGATCCTCCATCTTTTTTGCAGTTTTTGAGTCAGGGCATCTAACAATTGACTTTTCAGTATTATTAAAATTTACTTTTGAAAAATCTGTATCCATAGATATCTCACCTACTGATGATACAAATGCATTTATTTTTACTGGGTTTATTAATTGTTTTGCAATTGATCCAGCAACTACTCTAACTACAGTTTCTCTTGCTGAACTTCTTCCACCACCTCTATAGTCTCTAAAGCCATACTTTTTATCATATACAAAATCAGCATGAGAAGGTCTATATGAATTCATTATATGTTTATAATCCTTTGACTTTTGATCTTTGTTTTTGATTATAAAACCTATTGGAGTACCTGTTGTTTTATCTTTAAAAATTCCAGAAAGAAACTCAACAGTATCTGCTTCATTTCTTTGAGAAACAATTTCTGATTGACCAGGTCTTCTCCTATTTAAGTCATCATTGACCGTTTTGAGATTAATTTTTAATCCTGCAGGGCAACCATCAATAATTCCTCCAAGAGCAGGACCATGAGATTCCCCAAAAGTTGTTAATGTAAAAATGTATCCAATAGAATTGCCAGCCATAAGTAATGTCAAAGATAAGATGTTTAAATCATAATATTCTACCAGGGTTTAATATATTTTTTGGATCTATTGATTTCTTCAATAATTTCATTAACTCAATCTCCTCTTTATTTCTGGTGTTTTTAAGATATTCCTTCTTATCAAGTCCAATCCCATGTTCTGCAGAAATAGACCCATTTACTGATTCTATATTAGAGTATATAATTTTATTTACTTCTTTAGTTATTGAATCTTCACCAGAGTCCTTACCGATAATAAAATGAATATTACCATCTGCCACATGACCAAATGGAAAAATTGTCTTAACGTCTTTGTTTTTTTTAAGTTCAGCAGTTATTTTATCTATAACAACTCCAATTGATGAAGTAGGTATACTTATATCAAAATGTTGATCATATTTTCTTTCATCAGCTAGAACAGAAACATCTTCTCTTATTCCCCATATATTTCTTTGTTCTTTATCATTCTTACCGATTACAGCATCTTCAATATATCCCTTTTCTAAAGAGCCACTTATTAAATCTTCTAATTTACTATAATCATTCTCATAATCAGAACCTGTACTCTCAATAAAAACATAATACTTATATGTATCAGGTAGGTATTTATTATAATTCGTTTTTTCACTTACCATAGTTTTGTAAGTTTCATTCCATAATAATTCAAAACCAGATAAATTGCCGGATAAATTCTTTTCTAAATGTTTTAATAACCTAATAACATTATCATAACTATTTAATCCTGATAGTGCTGTTAATCTAGATGATGGGAGTTCATAAAGTCTTAAAACAACTTTAGTTACAATCCCTAATGTTCCCTCACTTCCTATAAAAATCTGTTTAAGATCATATCCTGAATTATCTTTTATAAGTTTTTTAAGTGAACTAATTACTTTTCCATTTGGTAATACTGCTTCAGTACCTAGGACAAGATTTCTTGTCATGCCATATTTAAAAACCCTTAAGCCTCCAGCATTAGTTGATACAGCACCTCCAATTTGAGCTGAACCTCTTGCACCAAAGTTTAAAGGAAGTAAAAGATCCTTTTCTTCACACGCATTAATCAAATCTTCTAATATAACTCCTGATTCACATGTTAATGTTTTACTATCTGTGTCAATCTCAATTATATTGTTCATCTTTTCTAATGAAATAACAACCTGTGAATTATTGCTTTTTGTAGCTCCAACAAGATTTGTTAAGCCACCATGAATTACTACTTCTTGATCATTTTCATAACATATTTTCATAATTTCAGATACTTGCTTTGTGTTTCTAGGAAGAAGAACACAAATTGATTCTAATGAAATATCAGTTTTCCAAATATGGTAAAACCTTGATTTTAAGTCATTTCCTTTGATAATCGATGTCTCATCAATAACATTTCTGAATTTTTTAATTATATCCATTCTAGTTTAACAAAAAGTTAATTAAATATATTAAAAATGAATTTTTAAATTTGCAATGTCAAACTAAAATTTTAAAACATAATGAGAATCAAATTGATAATAATTTCTTTCATAATTATCTCTTGTAAATCAGGGAATGACTTTACAATTGATGGAACTATTGATGCAGATGATGGATCAAAAGTATATATACTTCAGGCTGATCAAAACAATCAACCATTTGTAAAGGATTCTACTGTAATTAAAAATTCTAAGTTTGAGTTTAGTGGACAAGCAGCTACACCAGAAATAAGCTATTTTCAAGTTGAAGGTGTAAACGGATATGTTTTATCAATAATAGAAGCAGGAAAGATTAATGCAGAAATTTATACGGATAACCTAACAACATCTTTAGTAACAGGTACAAGGTCTAATAATGACTTTAACAAATACAGAGATGAGACTAAGTCTTTAGTTGAAAATATTAATAATCTTGCCTCTGATCAACAACAGGCAATATTTAATAATAATATTGAGTTAGCATCAAAATTAAGGAAGGATATTAGTAGAAATGAACAAGAGATAATGCTTTATGAGTGGGATTTTATAATTAATAATGAAGACTCCTATATGTCTGCTCTTTTGTTAGAGGTTTTTATGGTTGAGAATAAAGTTAATAAAGATAGTATTATAGAAGTCTATAATACATTTAGTAATAGAATCAAAATAAGTAATGTAGGTAAAAATATTGCTGATCTATTAAGACAATATGAAGATCCAATTAATGTTGGAGAATTAGCGCCAGATTTTACTGCTCCTTCTTTAGATGGAGGAAACCTCACTTTAAGTGAAAATTTAGGTAAAGTTACTTTGATTGATTTTTGGGCAGCATGGTGCAGACCATGTAGAATAGAAAATCCAAATCTTGTTAGATTATATAAAAAATACAATTCTTCTGGACTTCAAATAATTGGCGTTTCATTAGATAGAACCAAAGAGCAATGGGAAAAGGCAATTTCAGATGATAATCTTCCATGGATACATGTCTCAAATCTTGACTTTTGGAATGACCCTGTAGCTAGAATGTATAGTATTAGGGCAATACCTCAATCTTTTTTATTAGACGAGAATGGTTATGTTATAGCAAAAAATTTAAGAGGTTTAAGTCTAGAACAAACGGTTGAATCAGCTCTATCTATAAATAAATAAGAATTGCATTTAATAACATTTTTAATTTCTTATCCTTTTATTAAAATTATATCCATTCTGCCTTTTAGATTGGTATATATACTATCTGATTTTGTATATATTATTATATATAAGCTAATAAAATATAGAGTAAAATTAGTCAGGAGTAATTTAGAATTAGCTTTTCCTGAATATTCATCAAGTAAAAGATTGATTATAGAATCAAATTTTTACAGACATTTTTGTGATATTATGTTAGAAGCATTTAAATCAATAGGGATGACTAAAAAGCAGATTTTGGAAAGATATGAGTTTAAAAATCAAAGTATTGTTTATGATTTATTGAAGAAAAATAAAAGTATAGTTCTTTTAATGGGTCATTATTCAAATTTTGAATGGGCTATGTCAGTTGGTCATTACTTAGACAATGTCAAAGGTGTTGGTGCCTATACACCACTAACTAATAAATATTTCGAAAAGTTAATGCTAAAAGTTAGAAAAAGACATAAAGGATATCTTGTCTCTAGATATAAAATTCACGATTATATAAAATCTGAAGAAGAAAAAAACAATTTAAATATATATGGATTTGCTACAGATCAATCTCCAAGACCAACAGAGAAAACCTATTGGAGAAAATTCCTTAATGTTAATGTTCCCTTTTTCACTGGTGGAGAAAGAATAGCAAATAAATATGATTATTCGATAGTTTTTGGATTGGCTAAAAGAGTTAAAAGAGGGTACTATACATTTAAAACATTTAGAACTACAAAAAAAACTGATCATCCATACGACATTACAAATCAATTTGTAGAATTTATTGAAAAACAAATTCGAGAACGTCCTTCAGAATATTTATGGACACATAATAGATTTAAGCATAAAGACCTATATGGGGAATTCAAATAAATGTATTTACTAAATCGTAAAACTTATTTGCTAATTCATCAGCTTCTTCTTTTGATTTTGATTCCGTAAAAATTCTTATTATTGGTTCCGTATTTGATTTTCTCAGATGTACCCAACTTGAATTAAATTCTATAAAAACTCCATCAATTAGTATTGGATTATATTTTGAATATTTGTCTGATATACTTGAAAGTATTGAATCAATATTTAAATTCTCAGATAATTTAATTTTTAATTTGCTCATAAAGTATACAGAATATCTTTTTTTAATCTCAGAAACTTTTTCTTTAGTTGTAGTTAATAATGAAAGGAAAAGAGCAGTTCCAATTAGAGCATCTCTGCCATAATGAAGATTAGGATAGATAATTCCACCCCCTCCTTCTCCTCCAACAACAGCTTTAACTTCTTTCATTTTTTTCACAACATTCATTTCTCCAACAGCTGTATAGAAATATTCACAACCATGTTTTAAAGTTATATCTCTCATAGCATTTGATGATGATAAAGTTGAAACTGTATTTCCTTTGTTTTTAGATAAAACATAATCAGAACATACAACTTGAGTGTACTCTTCTCCAAAAATGACTCCATTTTCATCAAAAAAAACTAATCTATCTACATCAGGATCAACGGCTATTCCAAAATCAGCATTTTCTTTTTTAACTTCTTGAGATAATTGTGATAAATTTTCAACTAATGGTTCAGGGTTATGAGAGAATTTTCCTGAAATCTCACCATTTATTAATTTATAGTTTATTGATAATTTATCTAATAACAAAGGAATTGCTATTGACCCACCAGAATTAATTCCATCTACTATAATATTTATGTCCATAGATTTTATTTTTTCAACAGGAATTATTTCTAAGCTCAATATCTCGTTAACATGATCTTCAATTAAATTTTCATAAGTGTTAATAGAACCTAAATTCATACTATTCTTATACTCAAAATCTGTAGTATTAGAGTAAGTAATAACCATATTCATGTCTTCTCTTGATAAAAACTCTCCTTCATCATTAAAAAATTTTAGTCCATTATACTCCTCAGGGTTATGACTGGCAGTAATCATAATCCCTCCATGGGATATATCAGTCATAACTCCCCAACATAATGTAGGAGTAGTTGATAATCCAGTATCTATTACATCAATTCCCATTAGTGAAATCGTACGGTTAACTATTGTATGAAAATTTTCACCTGTTGCTCTTCCATCTCTGCCAGTTGTAATAGTTAAATCTTCGGTATTATACTTTTCTTTTAAAAATTTACAAAAGGCTGATACTGAGGTAACTATATCAAATGGTGTTAAGTTTTCTTTTGGGGGACCTCCTACTGTACCTCTAAATCCTGAAATATTCTTTATTAAGGTCATATTTAATTGTAAATATATAAATTGTAAATTACAGAGAAATTTGTTTATGAGAAGTATTTTAGTTTTTATTCTTTCCGTATTAATTATTTCATGTGATAACAACTATAATCCTACTGTAGTATCTGCTAGAAAAGAAGCATCAGAAATTGGTATTGAAATAATGAAAAAAGGTGGAAATGCATATGATGCAATGATAGCAGTTCATCTAGCGCTTGCTGTTGTTCATCCTACTGCTGGAAATATTGGTGGAGGTGGATTCTTTGTGTATTATAATTCAGATGGTTCTAGTGGTTCATTAGATTTTAGAGAAATGGCACCTGGTAAAGCCTTTAAAGATATGTATTTAGATAAAAATGGTAATGTTATACCTGATATGAGTACACTAGGAGGATCAGCTGTCGGTGTCCCTGGATCAATTTCTGCTATTTTTGAAATACATTCTAAGTTTGGCACACTTCCAATAGAGGATTTATTCCAACCTGCAATTAAACTTGCTCAAGAAGGATTTATTGTAACTGAAAAACAATCTTCGTCTTTATCCGAAAAACTAGATGATTTTATTAAAATTAATGGTAAAAATTCTCTTTACTCCAAAAGGTACTATAAAGGAGATACTATTAAGAACACAAAATTTGCTGAAACATTATCTAAAATTTCTACAAATGGTCCTAAAGCATTTTATGAAGGTGAGATAGCTGAAATGATTATTAATGAGGTTACAGAATCAGGAGGTATAATGACAATTGAAGATCTTAAAAATTATAGATCAATATGGAGAGATCCTGTAAGATTTAAATATAAAGAACTTGATATAATTTCAATGTCATTACCATCAAGTGGTGGAATATTATTGGGGCAAATGCTAAAAGCAATTGAGAATTATGACATATCAAGTTATGGACATAACTCACTTAAAGCTATTCAGTTAATGACTGAAGTTGAGAGAAGAGCATATGCAGATAGAAGTCATTTTATGGGAGACCCAGACTTTATGGATTTGCCTGTTTACGAGCTAATTGATAAAAATTACGTTCAAGATAGAATGGATAATTTTTCTTGGGATAAAGCAACACCATCATCAGAAATCAAACATGGAAATATAGTTTTAAATGAAAGTGATGAAACAACACATTACTCTATAATTGATAAAGATGGTAATGCAGTTTCTGTTACTACAACATTAAATAATAGTTATGGTTCAAAGGTATATGTTGAAGATGCTGGTTTTTTCTTAAATAATGAAATGGATGATTTTAGCTCTAAACCAGGTCATCCAAATTTTTATGGTCTAATCGGTAGTGAAGCAAATTCAATTCAACCAAAAAAGAGAATGCTTAGCTCAATGACTCCAACTATTGTTTTAAAAGATAATAAGCCATCATTAATCCTTGGAACTCCTGGAGGTTCAACAATTATTACATCTGTATTTCAAACTATATTGAATGTTTATGAATTCAACATGAATGTTCAGGATGCAGTTAATGCCCTTAGATTTCACCATCAATGGCTTCCGGATGTAATTATAATTGAAAAAAATAGTCCTGATAATACGATTGACTCTCTATTAAGAGAAAAGAATTACAATGTTATCCCACTTCCTTATGATAACGTCTCTGGAATGTCTCCAAGATCTTCTATAGGTGTTGTAGATGCAATTTTTATAGATGATAAAGGAAATGTCTCAGGAGGAGCTGATTATAGAGGAGATGACTTTGCTGCGACATTAAAATAGATTATTTTTGCAAAAATCTATTATAGTATAGTTTGAGTAATTCGATTCAGATAGAGGGTGCAAAAGTCCATAATCTTAAAAATATTGATTTAAATATTCCAAGAGATGAATTAGTTGTTATTACTGGTTTATCTGGAAGTGGAAAATCATCTTTAGCTTTCGATACTATTTATGCTGAAGGGCAAAGAAGATATATGGAGACTTTTTCAGCTTATATAAGGCAGTTCGTAGGAAACTTTGAAAGACCAGATGTTGATAAGATTGAAGGTTTGTCTCCAGTAATTGCAATAGAACAAAAAACAACTACTAAAAATCCAAGGTCTACAGTTGGAACTATAACCGATGTATATGACTTTATTAGATTGCTATATGCAAGAATAGGTGTAGCATATAGTTATAAATCAAATAAAAAAATGATTAAGAATAATGATGATCAGATCATAAAATTAATCTGTGAGAAATATCTAAAACAAAGAATTATAATTCTTTCTCCTATTATTAGATCAAGAAAAGGTCATTATAGAGAGCTTTTTGAAAACTTTACTAAACAAGGGTTCTCTAAAGTAATTGTTGATGGTGATATTGTAGATATTAAACAAGGAATGAAATTAGATCGTTATAAGGTTCATGATATTAGTTTGGTAATAGATAATCTTTTTGTTGATGATGATTTTGAATCAAAAAAAGTCTTAACAGAATCTATAAAAATTGCAATGAAATATGGAAATGAAACTATTTTTATTTTAGACTCTGAATCAGGTTCTCCAAGATATTTTAGTCGAAATTTAATGTGTCCTGATTCCGGTATATCATACCCTAAACCTGAGCCAAATACATTTTCGTTTAATTCTCCTAAAGGTATGTGTCAATCTTGTTTAGGTCTTGGAATAGAACATGAACTTAATATGAATAAGTTAATTCCTGACAAAAGTATCTCTATTAATGATGGTGGCATATCCCCTATTGGGAAAAAGGATAAATCTTGGATATTCAGACAAATTGAATTAATATCAAAATATTATAAATTTTCTATGGATGATCCTATAAAAGATATACCTAATGAAGGTCTAGAGTTTATACTAAATGGAGGAAAGAAAAATTTTACTATTAATTCTAAGGAACTTGGTTTAAAAAGAGAATATAATATTGATTATCAAGGTATAGAAACTTTTATTAAGGATCAATTAAATAATAATGAATCAAAAAACCTAAGAAGATGGGCACTTCAATTTCTAGATAAAAATACATGTAAGTCATGTAATGGAAGTAGACTTAAAAAGGAATCAATGTATTTTAAAATAAATGATAATAATATTAATGATTTGTCAAATATGGATTTAATTGAGTTAAGTCAATGGTTTGAAGCCTTGGATGGTAAGTTATCAAATAAAGATCATAAGATATCAGAGGAAATCATTAAAGAAATAAGGGTTAGAATCAATTTTTTATTGGATGTTGGTTTAGAATATTTAAGTTTATCAAGATCATCTAAATCTCTTTCAGGTGGAGAAGCGCAAAGAGTTAGATTAGCTACTCAAGTTGGGTCTCAATTAGTTAGTGTTCTTTATATACTTGATGAACCTAGTATAGGTTTGCATCAAAAGGATAATATTAAATTAATAAATTCATTAAAAACTTTAAGAGATTCTGGTAACTCAATAATTGTTGTTGAACATGATAAGGAAATGATCTTAAATGCTGATCATATAATAGATCTTGGTCCAAATGCTGGGTTAAGAGGTGGTGAAATTATATATGAGGGCCCTCCAGATAAAATACTTAAAGCTAGCACGCTAACATCCGATTATTTAACTGATAGAAAAAAAATAAAAATTCCTGTTAAAATAAGATCAGGGAATGGCAATGAAATTAATATATCTGGATGTAACGGTAATAATCTAAAGAATATAGAGGTTTCTTTTCCATTAGGAAAGATGATTTCAGTTACAGGTGTTTCAGGTAGTGGAAAGTCATCTCTTATAAATGAAACATTATACCCTATTTTGAATTCAATTATATATAGTGGAACTAAAAAACCTTTAGAGTATAAAAATATTGAAGGTGTTGAAAATATAGATAAAGTCGTTGAAGTTAATCAACAGCAGATTGGAAAAACTCCAAGAAGTAATCCAGCCACTTATACTGGTGTATATTCAGAAATTAGAAAATTATTTACAGAAACTATAGAATCTAAGATAAGAGGATATAAACCAGGAAGATTTAGTTTTAATGTTACAGGAGGAAGATGTGAAGAATGTAAGGGTGCTGGAAAAAGAATTATTGAAATGAATTTCCTTCCAGATGTTATAGTAGACTGTGAATTTTGCTTTGGTAAAAGATTTAATAGGGAAACTTTAGAGATTAGATATAAAGGCAAATCAATATCAGATGTTTTAAATATGAGTGTCTCTGAAGCATTTTCATTCTTCTCTCCTATTCCTAAAATAGCTAATAAATTAAAAACACTACAAGATGTAGGTTTAGGTTATATAAGATTAGGTCAGTCTTCAACTACACTATCAGGTGGAGAATCTCAGAGAATTAAACTTTCAAGTGAATTATCTAAAAGAGATACAGGGAAAACTTTATATATATTAGATGAGCCAACTACAGGACTTCATTTTGAGGATATAAGAGTATTATTAAATGTTTTGAATAAATTAGTAGATAAAGGAAATACAATTATTATAATTGAACATAATATGGATGTTATCAAACAAGTTGATTATATAATTGACATGGGACCTGAAGGTGGTAAAAAAGGCGGAGAAATTATAGACTATGGTTCTCCAAAAGAAATTATTGAAAATAATAAAGGATATACAGCTAAATATCTATCAAAAGAATTTAAATAATGAATAACATCTTTAATAAAATATTATTTCACATTATCTGTTTGTTTAGTTTTTTAGCTACTGATGTTTATTCTCAGGAAACGCATTCTTATAATATTGACGCAAAATTAGATATAGAAAAAAATATTATTGAAGTTACACAATCAATAAAGTTTAAAAATATATCTAATAAAAATCTTTCCGAAATATATCTTGAGGATTGGGCAAATTCATATATAAATAATGAATCTAATCTTGCCTCTAGAATAACAGATGAATATGATAGAAGTTTTTCATTTGCATCAAAAAACAGAAGAGGTTATACTAACCTTAATGAAGTTCAAATTAATTCCATCAATCTAGATTGGTCTAGACTCACAACGAATAATGATATCATTAAAATATTACTTAATAAAGAAATTAAACCTAATGAATCTGAATTAATTTATTTAAAATATTCAATTAAAATACCAGATAAAAGATTTACAGGCTATGGTTATGGCAATAATTCAGATTACTATCTAAAAAACTGGATAATCTCTATTTCTGCAATTAGTAATGGCATTTGGCTAAAACACTCAAATCTTAACCTAGATGATCAATCATTGCAAAAATCTAATTATCTAATAAACTTTGAAATACCTCAAACTCATAATTCAGTTTCAAATCTCAATAATATTTTTGAGAATAAAATAGATAATAATTCAAAAAAAATAACTTTTAGTGGTTCAAATATCAAAGAGATAGAATTAATTATTGAAAAGGAAAATACCTTTAAAAACTTTATTAATTCAAAGTTTAATATAGTGACGGATATTTTTTCTGACTCTGATGAAATAGATGCAACTGTTAAAGTAAATAGAATTCTATCATTTATTGAAAGATATTTACCTAAATCTAATATTGATAAATTATTAGTAACTAAAAATGACTATGACAGAAATCCATTCTATGGATTAAATGAACTTCCTAATTTCTTAAGCCCATTTTCAAAAAGTTTTCTTGAAGAAATTACTTTTCTAAAATCATTTATTGATAATTATATAAATGAAGAAATTAACGTTAATAAAAGAAAAAATCATTATATATATAATGGTTTGTCAATCTTTCTTGTTAGTAAGTATATAGATGAATATCACAGTAACGTTAGATA
>SGZK01000018.1:0-11087 GCA_004214195.1 Flavobacteriales bacterium
ACAGGAGTACCACAATTAGAAATACTCAATAACGAGATATTTATTGTTTGGACTGTTTTTGAAAATGAAAAGAATCAACTAAAGACAGTCAAATTAAGTTCTAAAGATATTTAAACCACTAAAGAAAAAACCCCTCATTAGTTGAAGGATTTATTTTATTAGTGTAATGTAACGGTTAACTTGGGTGGAAGACCGGGCTCGAACCGGCGACCTCCTGAACCACAATCAGGCGTTCTAACCAACTGAACTACAACCACCATATAGGCTGCAAAAATAGACTATTTGTTCGTTTTATAAAAAATTAAATGTTGAAAAGTTAAATTAAATCAAAAATATTATCTACAGCTATATTTCTTCTAGATTGAAAGGCTTCTGCAAAATCAGTGTCAATTAATCTTCCAAAATTTTTGGCTCTATAATTAATGCTTTTTAAGAAGTTTTCTGAGTTAATTTTTGTTGATGCCGTATCATCATCTTTAATAACCTGACTCTTAAAAGATAAAATTGCTTTTTCTTTGATTTTCATAAATTTTGATATATCTACTATCACATCAGGTTTAAAATCATTCCACTGTTGATAATTTAAAATAATTTGTGGTCTCCAAGGATCTTGTTTTTTTGAATCAAACGAAGTTTTAAGTTTTAAAAGACCGCTAACAAAGCAAGAATCATAAATTAAATCACTTGCTTTACCATGATCAGAATGCCTATCTATTTGAGCACATGTGAGAACTATATTAGGCTTGTAATGTCTGATTTTTTTAACTATTTCTATTTGATTTGATTTGTCATTCACTAAAAAACCATCCTCAAACCCCATATTTTCTCTAAATTTTACTCCTAGAATCTTTGCTGATTGACTAGCTTCTTTATCTCTTTCTTCAGGACTACCATTAGTTCCTAGCTCTCCTTTTGTAAGGTCAATAATACCTACACTTCTACCCATTGAAGTAGATTTCGCTAACGTTCCTCCACATCCCATTTCAACATCATCGGGATGAGCCCCAAATGCAAGTATATCTAATTTCATTTAATTGATTTTTTTATAGCATTATCTAGATCATCATATAAATCTTGATAATCTTCTATACCAACAGAAAGTCTAATAAGTTTATCGCCTATCCCCTGATTATCCCTTTCCTTTTGAGTTAATAATCCATGAGATGTTTTAATTGGAAAATTAACTGTAGTTTCAACTCCTGCAAGACTCATACCAGGCTTAATTATTTCAAGTGATTTAAGAAATGTATATACATCCACATTTTCTTTTAGATCAAATGACATCATTGCTCCAAAGTCATTCATTTGAGATTTAGCTATATCATTAGAAGGGTGAGAACTTAAACCCGGGTAATAAACTGTTATAATGTTGTCATTTTCGTTTAGCATTTTAGCTAAAAGTTTTGCATTTCTAGTCTGTTCCTTAACCCTAATATGCAATGTCTTCATACTTCTTTCTAACAACCAAACAGTATAATCACTAAGGTTTCCACCAAAGTTTTTAGCAGAATCAAGTATTTTTTTAATATTAGAATTAGTGCTAATTACAGCTCCTGCAGATATATCACTATGACCTCCAAGATATTTTGTAGCACTATGGATTACAATATCTATTCCATGATTAATCGGATTTTGATTAACAGGACTTGCAAATGTGTTATCTATCATTGTCCATATTGATTTTTGATTAGCTATAGAAGAGATAGCTTTCAAATCTACTATTTTTAATAATGGATTACTTGGAGATTCAATATATATTCCTACTGTATTATCTTTAATTTCATCTGAGAAATGATTGGAATCAAGTCCTTTAGTAAAAGTGTATTCTATCCCATATTTATCAAATTCTGTTTTAATGAAATTTCTTGTACCACCATATAAATCCTCTTGGAATATTATATGATCTCCACTTTTAACATTAGCCATTATAGATGTACTTATAGCAGCCATTCCTGAAGAAAATATTAATGCTTTTTCACCATTTTCTAAAGCAGCAATTTTCTTAGATAGGAATTCTTGATTTGGAGTGTTAAAATATCTAGGGTAAGGTTTTTTCTCAGCATCTTCTCCCCCATACCATGGATATGTAGTTGACATAAATAGAGGTGATACTATACCTTGATACATAGTATCTTTTATTTCGCCTTCGTGAACACATTTAGTTGAAAATTTTTTAGATTTATTCACCATCTGTTATCCAAGATATAATTTCTTCTGAATCTGGGTTTGTTTTTGGTGAAACTATCTTTTCAATTAAACCCTCTCTATTAATTAAATACTTTTGAAAATTCCAAGTAACTCTTGAGTCTTTATAATTATTTTTTGACTTTGTTGTTAAATAATCATAAATAGGGTGTTTTTTTGATCCTTTAACTACTACTTTACTCATCATAGGAAATGTAACACCATAATTTTCTTGACAGAATTCAATAATTTCTTCATTTGATCCGGGTTCCTGCCTTAAGAAATCATTTGATGGAAAACCTATGACAATAAAATTATAGATGCTATAGGAATTATAAAGTTCCTGAAGTGCCTTATATTGATAGGTTAAACCACATTTTGATGCAGTGTTTACAATCATAACTTTTTTCCCTTTTAATTGGGAAAAATCATAAATCTTGCCATATATGTCGGCAACTTTGAATTGATAAATAGTATTCTCCATATTTTCTTGTGATTGAACATGAAAAAATGTTAAAATAAATATTACAATAAAAGATCTTTTTAACATAATCATTGTTTATAATGCAAAGATAGATAATTGCTAAAATTATTTATTAAATAGAATTAATTATTTTGTGTAAATCTTTATATTTTGTAGATGCACCACCAACTAGAACCCCATCTACTAATTCTTGAGATAAAATCTCTTTTGAATTAGTAGGATTTACACTTCCACCATATAATAAAGGAATATCTAGGCTTAATTTTGAAAGTTCTGATTTTATCGATTTATGAATTTCATTGATATGTTCAATTGATGCTGTTTCCCCTGTTCCAATTGCCCATACTGGTTCATAAGCAAGAATCATTTCAAAACTATTGTTTAAAATATCAAAGGGAATTTGTTCAATATTTTCAAAACATAAAATAAATTGAAAGCCAGCAGGAATAATTTCAATTAAGATATCTTCTGATTTATATTGTTTATTTCGTTTTCTTACCTCTGAATGACCAATAATACTTCTATTTATACCTAAATCCTTAAGTCCAATTGCTGTAACTCCACCTGTATCAGAAGTAGATTCGTAAGAAGTTATGTTTTGACCAATTACCTCAACTGAAGATCCTTTCATGATTTGGTTTACTTGATTTAAATATAAATTAGACGGAGAAATCATAAGTCTTATATTGTCGGATAATTTCTCATCAAGAATCTTTTTAGCAAGGTTTATGGTTTCGCTTTCATTTAAATAATTTTTCCAATTACCAATTACTATCTTTTGTTTCATTATTAATATGTTTTTGAAAGAATTAAAGCAAAAACAGAATAATTTAGTATGTCTTGAAAATTTGATTCTACACCTTCGCTAGATATTGTTTCCCCATCATTATTGTTAATACTTTTCATTCTAAATATTTTCTGAATAATTAAATCAGTAAGGCTTGAAATCTCCATATCTCTCCAGGCTTCTCCATAGTCATGGTTTTTCTTTAGCATTAACTCAAATGTTTCATTTACTTTATTATCATATAATTCAATAGCTTCACTTCCCTTGAGATCAGGCTCATCAACCACACCAAGATGAATTTGAATTAAACTCATTATACAATAGTTAATTATACCAATAAACTCTGTGGCTTGACCTTCATCTATTTTTTGATCTTCATTAATTTGGAGGTTTCTTATCCTTTGAGCTTTTATATGAATTTGATCAACAAATGATGATACTCTAAGAACTCTCCAAGATGAACCATAATCTGAATTCTTATCATCAAATACTTTTTTTGATTTTTCTATAATTTTTAAATATTGTGATTTAGTTTTTTCCATTAATAAAAATCATCTTAATTTGGCAGATATAATATATTCTAAAAATATGACATTAAATTGTAATGGTAAAATTATCAACTTTGATGATCAGAAAATAATGGGAATATTAAATGTTTCTGATGACTCATTTTATGATGGAGGAAATTTTAATTCCATTGATAAAGCTTTATCTCATGTAGATAAAATGATAAATGATGGAGTTGATATTATTGACTTAGGAGGGATAAGTTCAAAACCAGGTTCAAAAATTATTGATAGCAACACTGAACTCAAATATGTATCAAAATATGTCGATGAACTTTCTAGACAATTTAATAATATTCCTTTTTCAATTGACACATATAATAGTAAAGTAGCTGAATATGCTCTAAATAAGGGTTTTTCAATTATTAATGATATTAGTTCTGGAAAGTATGATAAAAGATTACTTAGTGTTGTTAGAGACTATTCTGCTGGATATGTCCTAATGCATATGGAAAGAGATCCAGAAAATATGCAAGACAATCCTTTATACACTAATATTATTTCTGAAGTATTTGATTTTTTTAAAGAGCAGCTGTTTAACTTAGAGCAAAAAAATATAAAAAACATAATAATAGACCCAGGTTTTGGATTTGGAAAAGACATTAATCATAATTATAAACTATTAAAAGAACTTAAAAAAATAAAAAAGTTTAATAAGCCAATTTTAGTTGGGATATCAAGAAAGTCAATGATATATAAAAAGATTAAATCTACACCTTCAAACTCTTTAAATGGAACAACTGTATTAAATACATTCTCTATAATAAATGGTGCTAATGTATTAAGGGTTCATGATGTTAAAGAGGCTAGAGAATGTATAGATTTAGTTAAAGATTTAATCTAATATTTCAGTATTAGAAAATTGTTCTTGATGCATTCTATGATATCTGCCATTTTCTAATTCTATCAATTCATAATGGTTTCCAGTTTCTAGGATTACTCCATCTTCCATATAAATTATAGTTGATGCTGCTTTAATAGTTGCAAGTCTATGTGCAATAATAATTGAAGTTTTATTTTTTGTTATTTTTTTTGTTGCATTCTTTATTAAATCTTCAGAATAAGAATCTATTGAAGATGTAGCTTCATCAAGAATAAGTATATCAGGATTCTTAATTAAAACTCTCATAAATACTATTAATTGCTTCTGACCGGCTGAGAGAGTATTACCTCTTTCCTGAACATTAAAATTATAGTTTTCAGGTAAAGACATAATAAACTCATGAATTCCAAGCTCTTTAGCAGAATTAATGACTTCATCTTTTGAAATATTTTCATCAAATAATGTTACATTATTTTGAATTGTATCAGCAAACAAGAAAACATCTTGAAGTATAACACCAATATTACTTCTTAAACAATTTAATTTGTATTCATTAATAGATCTATCATCTATATTAATTTGACCAGAGTTTAGATCATAAAGTCTTGAAATTAAATTAATAATAGTTGTTTTTCCACTTCCAGTTGGACCAACAATAGCAAGAGTTTCACCTGGTTTTACTGAAAATGAAATACCTCTTAAGACTTCAATATTTGAGATATATGAGAATCTAACATTTCTAAAATCAATTTTTCCTTTAAAATTTGCTTTATCAATATCTCCAGTTTCATTAATTATTGAATCATTCTCAAAAATTGAAAAAATTCTATCAACAGCTACCATTCCCATTTGAAGAGTATTAAATCTATCTGCAATTTGCCTTAGAGGTCTAAATAATAGTCCAGACATTGTTATAAATAAAAATAATGTCCCAATTGAAATATCAATTCCATTTGCATTATTGACTCCTCCATACCAAACAAGAAGACCAACACATATAGATCCAGATATTTCAGCAATAGGAAAGAATATAGAATTTATCCAAACTGTCTTGAGCCAAGCATCTCTGTGCTTAATATTAATTGTATTGAATTTATCTTCTTCTACTTTCTCTCTATTAAATATTTGAACTATTTTAATCCCACTAATTCTTTCCTGAACAAAAGAGTTTAAATTTGCAACCTCACTTCTAACCAATTCAAATGCTTTTTTCATAGCTTTTTGAAAAAGCCTTGTTGCATAGATTAAAAACGGAAATATTAATAATACTACAATGGTTAACCTAAAACTAATAATAACCATCACTAATAAAATAACCAACATCTTAAACAAATCAGCTATTATAGTAAATAAGCCCTGAGAGAATATACTAGCTATAGTCTCTATATCATTAACTGCCCTAGTAACAAGTCTTCCTACAGAATTTTTATCAAAAAATGACATCTTTAGATTAATGATTTTATCAAAAATTTTTACCCTAATGTCTTTGATTACTTTCTGTCCTAACCAATTTGAATAATATGTAAAGCAGAACATTAATAAAACTTCAACTGTTAAAGCAATAATCATTAGTAAAATTATCAGTGTCATTCCAGAGTAATCTTTTGGAATTATATAATCATCAACTGCTACCTTTAATAAATAAGGAGTAACAGTAGTGATAACAGATAAAATAACTGCAAAAAACATCACCAAATAAAAACTTTTATTATACGGTTTAACAAATTGCATTAGCTTAACAAACTGTTTTAAATCAAAATATTTTGCTTTTATTTTTTCCAAGATTTTAAAAATATTTTTTTATCATATTTAATTTCTGTTAAGAACAATCCTTGAGGAGGAGCAGAATATCCAGCGTTTCGCCTATCTCTAGATTGAATTATTTCATCTAAGTCTTTTATTTGAAGTTTACCTTTTCCTATCTCAATTAAGGTTCCTACTATTGCCCTTACCATATTTCTAAGAAATCTATTTGATGATATTATGAATTTATAATCATCACCAGATTTAACCCATTTAGCACTACTTATTTCACAATTATATGTTTTAACATCTGTGTTAGATTTAGAAAAGCACTTAAAATTTTCATATTTAAAAAACTTTTTAGATGCTTTATTCATTTTACTATAATCTAATTTTTCACTAAGATAATAGCTATAGCCATGATTAAATGGATTTTTAGTATTAGTTATAAAATAATTATACGTTCTTGAAATAGCATCAAATCTTGAATGAGAATCAGATTTAACTTTATGAATAGCTTTTATAGCAATATCACTTGGCAATAGTCTATTTATTAGGTAACAAAACTTTTCTTCTTCAATCTTACTTTTAATGTCAAAATGAGCAAACATTTTTTTAGCATGTACACCTGTATCAGTCCTTCCAGCTGATATAATATTAATTTCATCTCTAAGAATTTTGGAAATTGTATTTTCCATAATTTCTTGAACAGTTATTGCATTTAATTGTTTTTGAAAACCATGATACGAAGAACCATCATATGAAAAATCTATAAAATATCTATTAGTAGGCATTTACTTAATTTGAAAGATATTTGTTTAAATTAAAAATAAATTTGTAATTTAGCAGTCTATTACCTCATAGAAGTTAATTTCACTTAATTACTTTTAAACTATAATATAAAAACTCCAATTACATATGTATGATATAAAATCGCTTAAAGAAAAGAAGCTATCTGAGATTATTGAGATTGCCGAAACTCTTGGTATTGAGAAAGTTAAAGGACTCAAAAAACAAGAAGTAATTGATAAAATCTTAGAACTCTCTAAAAATATAGAAAATGATACTGATAAATCAGTAGAAGTTAAAAATGACAAAACAGAGAGAAAAAAACCTACAATTATTAAAAACAACAATCCACATAGAAATCACTCTTCTAAAAGAGATCCTGATAGGTTCAATAAAGATAAAAGGGCTAGATATAAACAGCCTGATTTTGAATTTGAAGGAATAATTGAGTCAGAAGGAGTATTAGAAATAATGCAAGATGGATATGGATTCTTAAGATCTTCGGACTATAATTACTTATCATCTCCAGATGATATTTATGTGTCTCAATCTCAAATTAAATTATTTGGCCTAAAAACTGGAGATACATGTCTTGGCACTATTAGACCTCCGAAAGATGGCGAGAAGTATTTCCCACTTATAAAGATTAGTAAAATAAATGGTTTTAGTCCTGAAGAAGTTAGAGATAGAGTTTCATTTCAACATTTAACTCCTTTATTTCCTGAAGAAAAATTTAATATTTCGGATAAGGAAAGTACTATTTCAACTAGAATTATTGATTTATTCTCTCCAATAGGAAAAGGACAAAGAGGTATGATTGTTTCTCAACCAAAAACTGGTAAAACAATGTTATTAAAAGATATAGCAAACGCTATTGCTGCTAATAATCCTGAAGTTTTTCAGATTATTTTATTAATTGATGAGAGACCTGAGGAAGTTACTGATATGCAAAGAAATGTTAAAGGTGAAGTCGTAGCCTCAACTTTTGATGAACCTGCTGATAGACATGTAAGAGTTGCTAATATTGTTTTAGAAAAAGCAAAAAGATTAGTCGAGTGTGGACATGATGTTGTTATTCTTTTAGATTCTATAACCAGACTAGCAAGAGCTTATAATACAGTTCAACCAGCTTCTGGTAAAATATTAAGTGGTGGTGTAGATGCAAATGCACTTCATAAACCAAAAAGATTTTTTGGAGCTGCAAGAAATATAGAAAAAGGTGGTTCATTATCAATAATCTCAACTGCTCTAACAGAAACAGGTTCAAAAATGGATGAAGTTATTTTTGAAGAGTTTAAGGGTACAGGTAACATGGAGCTTCAACTTGATAGAAAAATATCAAATAGAAGAATTTTTCCAGCTATTGATTTAGTTTCCTCAAGTACCAGAAGAGATGATTTATTGTTAGATGAAAATACTATTCAAAGAATGTGGATAATGAGAAAGTATCTTGCTGATATGAATCCAGTTGAAGCAATGGAATTTATAAATGATAGGTTTAGAAAGACCAAAAATAATGAGGAATTCTTAATCTCAATGAATTCCTAATACTCAAAATTAAGTTACAAAAACTATATAAGCTTGCTTAACTTAGACTTTAAGTTAGTCGCTTTATTTTTATGAATAATATTATTTTTAGATAATTTATCAATAAGGGAAATAACAATAGGAAATTGTTTTTGAGCATCTTTTTTACTCTTAGAATCTTTTAATTTCTTAATTGCATTTCTAGCAGTCTTATGTTGTAATTTATTCAACGATCTTTTTGTTTCGTCAGATCGAATTCTTTTTAATGCAGATTTATGATTTGCCATATTTATAATTTTGTAGCCCGTAGGGGAATCGAACCCCTCTTTCCAGGATGAAAACCTGAGGTCCTAACCGATAGACGAACGGGCCAACAGGTTGCAAATTTAAATTAATTTTTAATATTTTAATAAGATTTAGCAAATATTACTTTATGCTTTGCAGGCTTACCTGAATATATACATTTAACATCTTTATCTTCAATATTTTCAAGTATGCATCTAATAGTTGCTTTTGTATCTTTTTTGATTGCTTCTTCTGTATTATCATCACCATCCCATCCAGTAGAAATAAATCCATTTTGATTTTCTATTAGCTCTTTAAACTCATCGTATGAACTCACTTCATATGTATTCTCTTTTAATCTTTTCTTTGCATTAGACAACATTCTGTTTTGAACATTATCCAATGATTTTATTATATCATTCAATAAACTTTTAGAACTAGACTGTATTTTATTTAAATCATCTCTAGAAAAAATTTCATATTCATCATTCTCAATTTCATTTTCACCAATAACGATCCTAATAGGGACTCCTTTTAATTCATAATCATTAAGTTTATATCCTAATGAGAAATTTTCTCTGGAATCAATTTTTACCCTCACTCCTTTTTTCTTGAGATCAGTAAAAAATTTATTACATATTTTTTCAATTTTATTTTTTGACTCATCAGATTTAATCATTGGAATTATCACTACTTGATTTGGTGCTAAATTTGGAGGAAGAACTAAACCTTTATCATCACTATGAGTCATAATTAATGCACCCATAAGTCTTGTAGAAACACCCCATGAAGTTGCCCATACATAATCAAGTTTACCAGATTTATCAGCAAATTTTACATCAAAAGCCTTAGCAAAATTTTGTCCTAAAAAGTGAGATGTTCCTGCTTGTAAAGCTTTACCGTCTTGCATAAGAGCTTCTATACATAAGGTTTCCTCAGCTCCAGCAAATCTTTCTGCTTTTGTTTTAGATCCTTTTAAAACAGGCATTGCCATAAATTTCTCTGCAAATTCTGCATATATATTATTTATCAATAAACATTCACTCATAGCTTCATCTTTTGTTGAATGAGCAGTATGTCCTTCTTGCCATAAAAACTCAGAAGTCCTCAAAAATAATCTTGGTCTCATCTCCCATCTAACTACATTAGCCCATTGATTAATTAATATTGGTAAATCCCTATAAGATTGAATCCATTTCTTATATGTTTTCCAAATAACAGCTTCTGATGTTGGTCTAATTATAAGTTCTTCTTCTAGTTTTGATTCAGGGTCTAATATAAGTTTCCCCTTTTTTTTAGGATCATTTTTTAGTCTATAATGAGTTACAATTGCACATTCTTTAGCAAACCCTTCAGCATTTTTTTCTTCTGCTTCAAAAAGAGATTTTGGAACAAACAATGGAAAGTATGCATTTTCATGACCAGTGTCTTTAAACATTTGATCTAGCTCTTTCTTGATAAGTTCCCAAATAGAAAAACCATATGGTTTAATAACCATACACCCCCTTACATCAGAGTTTTCAGCTAAATCAGCATTTATAACTATATCATTATACCACTTTGAATAATCTTCTTTTCTTGAAGTAATCTTATTTCCCATAGAACTTTGGCATAAAAATTGTTTATATATAAATAGAAATATTTTAATGCAAAGTTAATACAATTATATTTCAAATTTTTTAAATTTATAAATAGATGAAACATTTTTTTAAATTCTTAAGCTTAGTTTCTTTTTTAATACTCTTCTCTGGGTGCTACACTTATCAAATGTCTTCTTGGAATGATGATGATGGAATTTATGTTTCTTCTATTAGAAATTATAACTATGGTCAATATTTTTCTGATCTAGCAAATGAGATTATTGAAGAATTTGAAGATTCAGGAATTGTAGATTCTGAA